>NZ_LARF01000062.1:0-7255 GCF_000980385.1 Ruminococcus sp. N15.MGS-57 | reverse complement strand
ATCACGCCGGAGCTTTTCGCATATGGACTTTGGGTAGAAACTCTGCCATATGACAAAGAGTCCAGCTCCTATGATTTATCCGGACTTGACTTTTCAATATACTTTGAAAAGGATAAGGACGGCAGTGCATATGATGTAACCCAGGTGGATGTCACAGTTGAGGGGGATATGGTTTATTCATACACCACTGATGAGCATGACAGCGTTGAAACTTATGACCAAAATGACAGTGCATTATCTTAACAAAACAATGTTGGTAGCTCGGTTGCTCACTAAACAAAGGTAGAGTTACCGAGCCACAAAATAAAAGCTATGCTCCAAGATAGAGTAGCGAAGTAAAAAAAGAAAAAAGTGACCTGCAAAGTTAATTGCAAGTCGCTTTTCTTTATGCAATAATATTTATCTGCAAATTAGTTGTTGATGAGCTTTTCGTCATCGTTGTTCCAGCTGTAGAGCTTTCTGATCTCCTTACCAACCTTCTCAGAAGGATGCTCAGCGTGGAGCTTTCTCATAGCCTTGAAGTGTACCTGTGAACCTGCGTCAGACATATCAAGGAGGAAGTCCTTAGCGAATGTACCGTCCTGAATGTCAGACAGAACCTTCTTCATAGCCTTCTTAGTGTCCTCAGTAACGATCTTTGGACCTGTGATGTAGTCGCCGTACTCAGCTGTGTTAGAGATAGAATATCTCATGCCCTCGAAACCTGACTGATAGATAAGGTCAACGATGAGCTTCATCTCATGGATACACTCAAAGTATGCGTTTCTTGGGTCATAACCAGCTTCACAAAGTGTTTCAAAACCTGCCTGCATAAGTGCGCAAACACCACCGCAGAGAACAGCCTGCTCACCGAAGAGGTCTGTTTCTGTTTCTGTTCTGAATGTTGTCTCAAGAACACCTGCTCTTGCTCCACCGATACCAAGTGCATATGCAAGTCCGATATCCTGTGCGTTGCCTGTTGCGTCCTGCTCAACTGCGATAAGGCAAGGTGTACCCTTACCAGCCTGATACTCAGAACGTACTGTGTGACCAGGAGCCTTAGGTGCGATCATGATAACATTGACATTCTTTGGTGGTACGATGCAGCCAAAGTGAATGTTAAAGCCGTGTGCGAATGCAAGAGTCTTACCCTCTGTGAGGTATGGCTCGATAGATTTCTTATAAAGTGCAGCCTGCTTCTCATCAGGAATAAGGATCATGATGATGTCAGATGTCTTTGCAGCTTCCTCAGTTGTCATAACTGTAAGACCCTGCTGCTCAGCCTTTGCCCAGCTCTTAGAACCTTCGTAAAGACCTACTACCACGTCAACACCGCTCTCCTTAAGGTTGAGTGCATGAGCGTGACCCTGTGAACCGTAACCGATAATGGCAACTCTCTTACCCTTGAGTACGTTAATGTCGCAATCCTGCTGATAGAATATTCTTGCCTGTGCCATTGTTAATTCCTCCAAATTCAGAAATTTAAGATTTATTTTATGTAGCCTTTCGGCTATATAATCAAAGTTTATTTGCCTGCATTGAATGTGTCAGAGCCTTTCTCTATTGCGATAGTGCCTGTTCTTACCATTTCGATTATTCCGTAAGGTGCTATGACCTCCTCAAATCTGCAAAGGTGAGCGTAAGTGTCGCAAAGCTCCAATGTCATTGTCGTAAGCGTTATATCCATGACCTTAGCCCCTGTGATATCCGCAATAGTCATTATCTCACTGCGTCTGTTTGCGACCGCAGACACCTTGACTATCATAAGCTCTCTTGCGAGATACTCATTAGCCTCAAATGTCTTTACCTTGATGACCTCGATAAGTTTATTGAGCTGTTTCTCGATCTGCTCAACTGTATGCTCGTCACCGTCAGCAACTATCGTTATTCTTGAAACGTCAGGGTCATGAGTCGGACCTACTGCAAGGCTCTCGATATTGAACCCACGTCTTGAAAACAGTCCGGAAATTCTTGATAAAACACCGCTGTGGTTTTCTACAAGAACTGAGATCGTATGTTTCATAAATCAACCTCCATAAGGAAACCTTTCCTTGATTTTTAATTATATCAGCTTATTATTAAGATTTTTTGAACGTAAACGCTATATACTGTAAACGCTACAGATAGTTAAAATATTGGCTTTATAATGTTGGCATATCCTTATCCACAACGACTTCAACAAGGCAAATGCCTTTATGTTCAGCAAGCATTTCGATGCCCTTATCCATAGTATCATCGTCATAAACTCTCATTGCAGGTATGCCATAAGCTTCTGCGAGCTTGATAAAGTCAGGAGAGCCATCAAGAAAAACTGCTGTCTGTCTGTCATGATAGCCGTTTGTCTGAAGCTCTCTTACCATGCCAAGGCGGTTGTTTGTCATTACTACCACCTTTATATCAACGCCGAACTGAACGGCTGTTGCAAGCTCCATGAACGACATCTGAAAAGCTCCGTCACCGCATATAGCAACTGTTGCTCTGCTGTTGTCAGCCATTTTTGCACCTATCGCCGCAGGCACAGAATAACCCATCGTACCCATGCCGCCTGAGGTAAGAAGTCTGCCCTCTTTGCGGAACTTATATTCAGTGCAGGTCCATATCTGATTTTGTCCAACGTCTGCCACAACAGTAACATTGGCAGGCATTTTCTTTGCAAGCCTGTCGATAAACACCCTCGGATTGACAGTACCCTTTGCAGGCTCAACATACTTTCTTTCGCCCCCAAGGGTCTTGATGTGAGCTATCCACTCATCGTGCTTCATAGGCTTTGCAAGCTCCGTCATTTGCTGTAAAACAAGCTTTGCGTCACCAACGAGAGGCAGGTCAGCACCGATATTCTTGCCTATCTCCGCAGGGTCGATATCTATATGTATTATCTTAGTAGTTTTCTCCAGAGCCAAAGGTGTTTTAACGGCTCTGTCGCCAACTCTTGCACCCACAAGGAACAGCACGTCGCACTCGTTCACAGCGGCATTTGCCATTTTAACACCGTGAGTTCCTATCATGCCGCAGAAAAGCTGGTCGTCATCAGGGAAAACAGAAATGCCCATCATAGTTGTGATAACAGGTATCTGCATAAGGTCGGCAAGTTCTCTTATCTCGTTCTCAGCGTGAGCGGCAAAAACACCTCCGCCAATACAGATAAGCGGCTTCTCAGCCTCTTCCAGTGCCGCCATTACACGCCTTACCTGAACGTAGTTGCCCTTTGTGGTAGGCTTATAGCTTCTTATCTCGCACTTTTCAGGGTACTCAAAATCGATAACAGCTTTCTGAACGTCCATAGGGATATCTATAAGCACAGGACCCGGTCTGCCCGTGCCTGCTATATAGAAAGCTTCTTTGAACACTCTCGCAGTGTCCTCAGGGTCTTTGAGAAGATAGCTGTGCTTAACGAACGGCTCAGCCGAGCCTGTAATGTCAGCCTCCTGAAAAACGTCAGATCCTATCTGGTCGGTATTCACCTGACCTGTTATGCACACGATAGGTATAGAATCCGCATAAGCGGTAGCAATAGCAGTAATAAGATTAGTTGCACCCGGACCTGATGTAGCGATACAGACCGCAGGCTTACCTGAAATTCGTGCATAGCCGTTAGCCGCATGACCACCATTAGCTTCCTGTCTCACAAGCACCTGCCTGATGTCGTTTTCAGCATCCAGCAAAGCGTCATAAAAAGGACAGATAGCAGCTCCGGGATAGCCAAAGACGACTTTTACGTTCTCAGCTTTCAAACATTCAACCATAGCCTGACTTACAGTCATCTTCATAATAAAGTCGCCTCCATAAAAAATTTTCTGTATAAATTATCATATAAAGTGATAAAACATACAAAGCTGTGATTTATTATACCATATTTATAAGATTTCGTCAAGTATCGTTAGCATACGAAGGAATATTTATGCTTTAAAAAATTTCTCAAAAAAAATTTGAAAAAGGGGTTGACAAGACAGATGAACTGTGCTATAATAATTAAGTCGCTGAGAGAGAACGACACAAAACAAATAATTAATGTGGACAGGTGTCCGAGTGGTTTAAGGAGCTGGTCTTGAAAACCAGTGATACGGCAACGTACCGTGGGTTCGAATCCCACCCTGTCCGCCACATTTTTTATATATACAGGTTTGCGGATTTACCCAAGTGGTGAAGGGGCTCCCCTGCTAAGGGAGTAGGTCTGGAAACGGGCGCGAGAGTTCAAATCTCTCAATCCGCGCCAGCAAAAGTTTAAGCTTTTGCTTGTATCCGCTTTACTTTATGTAGAGCGGATTTTTTATTATATAAATACACAAACGCCGCAGAGATGTCTGTCCTCTGCGGCGTTTTTTTATTATGCAAGCCCTGCGGCACTTTTCATTCTGTCTTTGAAGAAATGATCGAATACTGCCACGCACCTTCCCACAAGGAGCATTGCCGCCACCGTTCCGATACCGATACCTATTATCCGCTTGTCAAACAGCAGACCTATCACGCAGGCAATGGCAACACACGATGCGTCAAGTATATTCTTGCCAAAGCCCATGTTCTTTCCAAAGGCTTTTCCTATAGCCTGAGCAAGACCGTCGGCTGGATTCGGCACGAACTTCATGGCTATCATCATTGACATTCCAGCACCCGTGCAGATTATCGCTGCTGCCAGATACAGCGTGTTTTGCCACAAATGCCCGAAATTGAAATCAAGCAGCTTTGAAAACATATTCAGCAGCAGGCTGAACACAATGCTGAATGGTATTTGCAGCCAGTCTATAACAGTTCTGTCGCTGCCTTTTATTATCATTTCTATCACAACAAACAGTGCATATGTAGCAAAAGTCACAAGAGAAAAATTCACGTCCCATATACTCGATATGGCAAATGGCACTGATATAATAGTGGATACCCCTAGCCCTGTTTTGATGTTCATAGTTATCCCTGCGGCAAGTATCACAAGCCCCATGGCATATATAGCCGCCCTTGCGGCATAATTCTTCTTTTCCAAACTAAATTCGCCTCCATACCAATTATACCACCTTCATCACACTTTTTCAAGAGCGCAAAAAAGCTGCCGTACCAAAAGGCACAGCAGCTTTTATACTATATAATAGTATCAGAGTTATTGATTATTCCTTTGGACCTGCTGATACAAGAGCCTTACCTGCTGGGTTGCCCTCATACTTAGCAAAGTTCTTAACAAATCTGCTTGCAAGATCCTTAGCCTTTGTCTCCCACTCGGAAGCGTCAGCATATGTGTCACGAGGATCGAGAATTGCAGGATCAACGCCTGGAAGCTCTGTTGGAACTTCAAAGTCAAAGTGTGGTATCTTCTTTGTAGGTGCGTTGAGAATATCGCCGTTAAGAATAGCATCGATGATTCCACGAGTATCCTTGATAGAGATTCTCTTGCCTGTGCCGTTCCAACCTGTGTTTACCAGGTATGCCTTAGCACCGCTCTTCTGCATCTTCTTAACAAGCTCTTCAGCATACTTTGTTGGGTGAAGCTCAAGGAAAGCCTGACCGAAGCAAGCTGAGAATGTTGGTGTAGGCTCAGTGATTCCACGCTCTGTACCTGCAAGCTTTGCAGTAAAGCCAGAGAGGAAGTAATACTGTGTCTGCTCTGGTGTAAGGATAGATACTGGAGGCAGTACACCAAATGCGTCTGCTGAAAGGAAGATAACGTTCTTTGCAGCAGGTGCAGAAGAAATAGGTCTTACAATGTTCTGGATATGGTCGATAGGATAAGATACACGAGTGTTCTCTGTAACGCTCTTATCAGCAAAGTCGATCTTGCCGTTCTCGTCAAGAGTTACGTTCTCAAGAAGAGCATCTCTTCTGATAGCGTTGTAGATATCAGGCTCAGAATCCTTATCAAGGTTGATGACCTTAGCATAGCAGCCGCCCTCGAAGTTGAATACTCCGTTGTCGTCCCAGCCGTGCTCGTCGTCACCGATAAGAAGTCTCTTAGGGTCTGTAGAAAGTGTTGTCTTACCTGTACCGGACAGACCAAAGAAGATAGCTGTGTTCTCACCGTTCTTATCTGTGTTAGCTGAGCAGTGCATTGAAGCCATGCCCTTGAGTGGAAGGAAGTAGTTCATCATTGAGAACATACCCTTCTTCATCTCTCCACCGTACCAAGTGTTGATGATTACCTGCTCACGGCTTGTGATGTTGAACATAACAGCTGTCTCAGAGTTAAGACCAAGCTCCTTATAGTTCTCTACCTTAGCCTTTGAAGCGTTGTATACAACGAAGTCAGGCTCAAAGTTCTCAAGCTCCTCAGCAGTTGGCTTGATGAACATATTTGTTACAAAGTGAGCCTGCCAAGCAACCTCAACGATGAAACGGATAGCCATTCTTGTATCCTTGTTAGCGCCGCAGAATGCGTCAACTACGAAAAGTCTCTTATTTGAAAGCTCCTTGATAGCGAGTTCCTTAACAGACTTCCAAGCCTCCTGTGAAGCTGGGTGGTTGTCGTTCTTGTACTCGTCAGAAGTCCACCAAACAGTGTCCTTAGAATTTTCGTCCATAACGATGAACTTATCTTTAGGTGAACGGCCTGTATAAACGCCTGTCATAACGTTTACTGCGCCAAGCTCACTCTCCTGACCCTTTTCATAGCCTTCGAGTGTTGGCTTTGTTTCTTCCTCGAACAGCTGCTCGTAAGAAGGGTTGTAAACAACTTCTGTAGTTCCGGTGATACCGTACTTGCTCAAATCGATCTTTGACATGTTGCAATAACTCCTTTTCAAAAAAATATCGTTAATAGGCGCTATAATGAAACAGCACACGCCGGCACATTCATTTTCTTTCCTTATTATTAAGCATAAGCTTTGCAGACTTTCATCTGCCCGTTGAAAACACAACGTCAGCGTTTCATGCTGTGCTCCTATTACAGCAATATAATTATACCACATATTTTTCTGAATTGCAAGGGTAAACGCAGATTTTGTGAGCTGATTTTTTACATTTCGTTTAAATCTATAACGATTTTTTATGAATAAATGTAATTTCATGGTATAAAATAGATAATAAAAGATATTGACTATTATCAATAGTTAGTCTGAGCTTGCACGGACGATTTTGCAGTATCAATATAAAATAATTGCATTTTTATGCTTCTTTGCAAAAAAACGCCCCAAATTATGCAGGCAAATTCCGCTTTCCTGCAAACAGAAAAAAGGCAGTCCACAAGGAACTGCCCTTCTCCGAAATATCAACAATAGGGGAGATCTTATTTACTTTTTCTTCTTGGCCATGACCACAGCCGCACCGCTCAGAAGTGCAAGAGCGAATGCTCCTCCAGCAA
>NZ_LARF01000106.1:0-1322 GCF_000980385.1 Ruminococcus sp. N15.MGS-57 | reverse complement strand
TGCTATCATCATCAATGCACAATGCCTGGGTAAGAATGTTTTGTGGACGTCTTGATATGTGTATCCGATACTCAAACATCCTATGCTACAAGAACTTCCCTTTTCCTGAAGATATCACCACTGAACAGAAAGAAAATATCGCTCGGCTTGCTGCAAGGATACTTGAGCTGCGAATGAATTACAAAGACCAGCCACTCGGCAATGTCTATAATGACCTACCGCCTGAGCTGCTGCTTGCCCATATCAATCTGGACAAAGCCGTTGAAAAGCTTTATGGCGAACAGCTTTTCTTCAATGACGACGCACGTCTCAAAGTTCTGATCAAGCTTTTCAATAAACAGAGAACAGGCAGCCCCTAACGGGATCTGCCTGTATTTTTGCGTCTGCGTATAATGGCTGGATGTCTAACTGGAATTTCTGCACTTGCCGCAACAGCTTTTTCTTTCGGCTCGTACTCGTTTGACTGCGCTTTAGCCAAACGTCTTTCAAGAACAGCCTCAAGCTTTTTGAAATCACAGCAACGGCGTGTGAGGTTGATTGATTTTTCAGGACTTTGAGTAATTAAGCGATAAAGCTTGTTCGCCTTTTTAATTATATTATCAATGTTATCATTACACCAGTCGAGCTGATTATTTAGCAACTCCTTATATTCTCTTTCTTTCGGAGTATCACTACTGCTGGGACGAATGTCTAACTTTTGGATTACATCATTTGAAACTGGAATCATATTATTAAAATTAAGCGCTCCAATCAAACAATTATTTGAATCCAATATTTTAGAAAAATCAAGATCATTTTTCATCTTATTATGCTTAGGCTTAGGCGATGTCATTGGAATACAGTAATTATGCTGTTTCATAATAATTATTATTCCCACAAAAGGTCTATTTTCTTTATGTTGTTGAGGTGACACTGACATAACTCTATTATCGGCATTAGCCAAATCACGAACATATTTGACATCTAATGTATACAGATGTAATCTCCTCTTTTTCATACTTCTCACCCGTTTCTCATTAAAAAGGCTGCGATATAAATACCGCAGCCAAGTTTTTTATAGGTCCCACTCACAGTAGGGTCCACTGCTTTTAAAACTCCCACTCACAGTAGGGTCCACTGCTTTTAAAACTCCCACTTATACGGTAGGGACTACCTCTTTTTACAAAGGTCAAAGACCTCCATATGATAAGCATTGCTTATCTTCACTTATATTATACTCTACTTGCGACAAAATGTCAAGTAAAATTCAACATAAAAAAGCAGCACACTGTAGTGCTACAATAGATATTGGACAAAATTAAGAAAAAAGAAAAGAGAGATAG
>NZ_LARF01000060.1:0-7265 GCF_000980385.1 Ruminococcus sp. N15.MGS-57 | reverse complement strand
TTTTGTTGCATAAAAAATGCAACAATTGCAGAAATGTTGCCAAATTAAAATATAAATCATTTGTTTGCATAGATTTATACCGCTAAATTTGTGCATATTGACATGGCCTGAATAAATCTGTAAATGCTGTAAAAAATAAATGCAGATTTTCAGGAGGTGATCTTATGAGAACAATGAGAAATCTGCTTGTGAAAAAAGCTGTGGTGACGGTGCTGGCGGTGGGAGTTTCGATGGCGGCGGTGAATGCCTTTTGGGGCGGTTCGGACAGTGCGCTCTCTCAGCTTGGGTCTAGCGGCAGTGAGGTTAGGGCTATTCAGGAACGCCTTAAAGAACGTGGTTTGTTCAACGATTCTGTGACGGGATACTACGGTGAGAAAACAAAAGCCGCTGTGATAAAATTTCAGAAACAGCAGGGGATAAGTCAGACGGGAACGGCAGGTCCGCAGACTCTGCGTGCGTTGGGCATTTCTATCGGCTCTGTGCCGTCGGCTACGGAGCAGAATATCAATCTTTTGGCGAGGATAATCTCTGCCGAGGCCAGGGGCGAGCCTTATGTGGGACAGGTGGCTGTGGGTGCGGTGATACTCAACCGTATTGAACACCCGTCTTTCCCTGACACGCTTTCGGGGGTAATTTACCAAAACGGCGCTTTTACGGCGGTGGTGGACGGACAGTTCAACGAGCCTGTTGCCGCTTCAGCTTACAATGCTGCCCGTGACGCTTTGAACGGCTGGGATCCTACCAACGGCTGCGTTTACTACTACAATCCTGCTAAGACTTCAAACGCTTATATGCACGCTAAGCCTACGGTGACGGTTATTGGAAGCCATAGGTTTTGTATGTGAAACAAAAGCCGCCCTGCGCAGTGCAGAGCGGTTTTGTGCTATTTATGTACGAAAAAGTAATCGCTGCCGTTTAGGGATATTGGTATGGAGTAGAGGATATCGTCGGAAAAATAGCTGGTGATGTAGCCTGCTATATCGGCGAGCTTTTCGGTATCGGAAATGTCTATGGCATAGGCGTCTACATATGAGGTCTTGCCAGTTATGGCTATTCTTACATCATTTATATGGAAAACGTCTTTTACTTCTTCAAGTATCTCTCTTGGGCTTCTGTAGCCGGAGATGACTTCTGCTTTGCCGCCGAGGTTTATTGTGACTATTGACATATTAACTATCTCTCCTGGGCTTCTGTAGCCGGGGGTGACTTCTGCTTTGCCGCCGAGGGTTATTGTGACTATTGACATATCAACGTTACAGCTTTGCAGAAGCTCTTCCATTTCCTTGATGTTGTGTTCGTAAAGCACTGTTACCTCACATCTGTTGCCTTGATCATAAATGCTGCAGGAGGTGAAAGTTGGGCGGTAACCCATTTCTTCCAGGTCGCACAAAAGATTTGATACTTTATACGGATTTGTTATAGGCGTATCGCTGATGGGGAGATCGCCTGTCGGCTCTGGGTAGGCGGTGTGGACGTCCACAAGGTCGATATTTACGCCGTATGCTTGGAGGTAGGCTTTTGTGCAGGTGACGTCATTTTCGGTGTTTACTGTTACGTCGAGGTAGGTTTCATGGTTTTTGGCGGATATTATGCCAAAGTCTGCGGCTCTTGAATTTAGTGCGGAGAGTATTACGTTAAGATCGTCTGTGTTTTCAAGGTCGGTGAGGCGTTCGGTAAAGGTCGGTATCTCTATATCTGCCACTTCATATGTGCCAAGCTCGTCTTCGGTGAGCTGTTTATCGGTCTGTTCGTCAGAGTCGGTCTGTGAACTGTCATTGTGGATATAAGTTCTTTGCTCAGGAACTGGACCTTTACTCACAAACAGGTTGACTTCTTGCCCTGCTTGTATTTCTTCCCCTGCGGCAGGCTCGGTATTCATGACAGTTTCGGCGGCGACAGTATCGCTATATCTATCACGTCTTACGGGCGTGCCGCCTGCCTGTGCGATAAGCTTTTCGGCTTCGGCATAGGTCTTGTTGGTAACTTCCGGCACTGTGATAGGCTGTGGGGTCTGGGGCGGCTGTGTTGTGGTATCGGTGGAGGCTGTTGAGGGGGCAGGGGTGGTGGCATCGATATCGGGCTTTAAAAGTCCGCTGAATGCGAATGCTCCCACTGCTATGGCGGCGCAGGCTGCTGCTGCGGCTATGCCGACGGATTTTCTTCTAAGCTTTATAGGCTGGGGTTTTGTTTCTGTGTGTGCGCTGTCGGCTGAGTTGGTGATAAAGGCTTTATTGTCTATTTTTTGCAGGATAGCGTCAAGATTTTCAGACTTGCTTTCGCTGTGGGACTTTTTCATTATATCTGTCATTTTCATTGCTTTGTTCCTCCTTTTCACAGTATGTTTTTTTCAGCTTGTCAAGGGTGCGGTATAGTCTTGATTTTACGGTGGACTGGGACAAGCCTAGGCATGATGCAGTTTTCTTGATAGTATAGCCGTACTGATAATGCAGTACGAAAATGCGGTAGGTGGTACCGTCGGAGCTTTTGAGATAGCTCATCACCTGCTCATAGTCGAAAAAGTCGGCGTTTTCAAGGGTAGCAAGGGCTTTTTCGTCGGGGATATTCAGGTCGGTGATATCCTCGAATGTGGCTTTGGGCTGTTGTCTGTAATGGTCTGCAACATAGTGCTTGGCTATACGCAGGACGTAATGCCTGACGTTTTTTATTTTCCCCTGGGTGGTGATAAGGGAGCGGTAAAAATCAAGATACACGCTTTGGAGTGCGTCTTCTATAAGCTCTCTGGTGGGAAGCTTTGAGGTGAGATAGCAGTTTATATAATCGTATGTATCATTATAAGCCTGCACGAATGTATCTTTTAGTTCTGTTCCCATGGTTTTTCCTCCTTTCTTTTTTTGCTCTGTGAGCTTTCACCCTAATAGTCGGGAATTTTGCTGAAAAAGTTTCAGCTTTGTGAAAAGTTTTTTGTAAAGAAAAAGGACGGCAGAAGCCGTCCTGATAAAAACGCTGTGTTTAGTCTACAGAATAATATTTCTGAAGTCTTGTTTTGAATATCTCACAGATGATGTTTGCAGCTAATCCTGCTGTGAATACAGATACGAAAAGTATCAGAAATACTTTTGTTGCTTTGCTCATGCTATCTTCCTCCTGTAATTCTGTGACGCTGTTTTTACAGCCCTTTTCTTTAGGTCTATTATACTATAATCTTGCTCTGATTGCAAGCGGTTTGTGAAAAAATACGGCTTTTTATAAAAATATTTGCAAAAATCAAAGCATTGTGTTATAATATCTCTATGTGTTATATTTTTATGTAATGAGGAAATTTTAAATGGCAGAAACAGGCAAACAAAGCAGCTATAAAAAGCTGTTTTCAAATACTCTGGTGTTCGCTATAGGTTCGTTCAGCTCAAAAGTCCTTGTGCTGTTGCTTGTGCCTATATACACCAACTATCTTACTACGGCTGAGCTGGGAGTTACGGACGTTCTCACTCAGATAGCTAACTGGATAATACCTCTTGTGACCATGACTATCACGGAGGCTATAATCAGATTTGGTCTTGACAAGGCTTATGACAAGGTAAAGGTCTTTACCCTTGGCAATCTTATATGCTTCTTTGGTCTGGCGGTGTTCGGTATTTTGCTGCCTATTGTGTCGGTGACGGGAATTGCTGACAAGTATATTGGCGGATACAGCTTGATACTATATATATATGTATTCACATCAAGCATGAAGTCGCTTTACTCAACTTTCGTGCGTGCAATGGAGCAGGTGAAGCTGTTTGCTTTTAATGGCATACTGACCACGTTCTTTACGCTGTTTTGGACGGCAATGTTTTATATGGTGCTTCCTGAGGGATTTCTCGGTCACGGCACGGGCATTGAAAAGTATTTGCTCGCTACCATTCTTTCCGACCTTATCTCGGTGGTATTTCTCACGTTCAAGTCAAAGCTTTGGAGATATATAAACTTCAAGGATATCGACAGGGAGCTTTTGCAGGTAATGCTTCAATACTCTGTGCCTCTTATCCCTGCTCAGCTTTTGTGGCTCATAACAAACAGCTCGGATTCATTTATGACTACCCACTATCTTGGCTCGGACTACAACGGCGTGCTGTCGGCGGCTTACAAGATACCTAACCTTGTGTCAACGGTATATCTTATGTTCGGTCAGGCTTGGAATATGTCGGCGATAACGGAGGACGATTCTGATGACAGAGATTCCTTCTATGAGAATGTTTTTGATTTCAATCAGAGCCTTTTGTATATTCTTGTGGCAGGCTGTCTGCTTATCGTTCAGCCTGTGACTAACTTCTGGATAGGCGCAGATTTCCGTGACTGCGTAAAATACTCGCCTATCATCATATATGCGACCATTTATTCATGCTTCACCACTTTTATGGGGTCTATTTATCTTGCTTCAAAGCAGACAAAGAGGTCACTTTTTACGAGCCTTGTTTCAGGTGTGATAAACGTGGGGCTGAACGTTATACTCATACCCAGGATAGGACTTTACGGTCCGCCTATATCCACGGTTGCGGCTTACATGACGGTTTTCATCATAAGAGCCATAGACTCGAGAAAGCTAGTGCCGTTCAGGATAGATATGAAAAAGATGATAGTGAACAACATCGTTATCCTTGTGATGATGTTCATTTGCCTTTTTGAAACTGACCTTATGCACCACCTGCCTTTGTATGCTATCGTGGCACTGCTTTTCTTTGCGGTCTTTATACTCAACCGAAAGGCTGTGGAGAGCATATTCTACAAGGTGCTTCCTGCAAGGATAGCTTCACATTTTGTGAGCCTTAGCACTGCAAAGCTTTGCACAGTTATAGGCGGCCTGGCTGTATTTGTACTCATAGACTTGCTCACAAGGGGCATTATTGTGTATGCTTTGCTTCTGGCAGGCTTTGTCTTTGCAATATACAAAAACAAGAACAGGCTTATGTATATCTTTATGGTGCTTATGCCGCTGAGTCTGGTTTTCAGGCACGGCATGGTATGGGCAGCGGTGGCATTTCTGATACTGGCGGTGGCTGTTATTATCAAAAACCGCAGGCCAGCAGATGTTTTCATTGGCATTGCGGCACTTGATATACTGCTTGGTGCGGCGGCAGGACTTTGGTTCGGTGTGCTTGCGGCGGCGGTGCAGACACTTGTATGCGGCTTTATATTCCGCAGACAGATATGGGATAAGCTTATTGAATGGGCATATAAAAAGCGGTAGAGATACTGCGTTTTATAGATAAAGGGGCTATGCTCCTATTACACCAATGGAGGTTTTTATCATGGCAGAATTGAAATTTGAGATCACAGAGCGTATAGGCGTACTTTCTGAAAACGCTAAGGGCTGGACAAAGGAGCTTAACAAGGTTTCCTGGAACGAGAGAGAGCCTAAATATGACCTGAGAGAATGGAATCCAGACCACAGCAGAATGGGCAAGGGTATCACTCTTACAGACGAAGAAGTGGAAACTCTCAAGGCTATTCTCAACGGTGAGGAGATAGAGGACGATATCAACGAGGCTGACATTCTTTAAAAAATTGTAAATGTTCGGTAAACAGTTAAATGATAATCAATTGTTAATCATGAGTTTAAAAATGTTTGCTATAATTTCCGAGAAGAACAATTAAACGGCGGAGTTGTGCGTTATTTTATGCATGGCTGCCGCCGGAAGCTTGCACATAAAAGGCGTTTCGTATCAGTATCTAAAGGATACGGAACGCTTTGAACGTACAGGGCGAGTAATAATATATTCGGAGGGAATTATAGTTATATGGAACAGCATGGCATTAGCAAGCTTGATCTCAAGAGGCGCAACCGTATGCAGGTTCTCAAGATACTCAAGCAGAGAGGCCCTACTTCCCGTATCGACATTGCGGGAACTTTAGAGCTTACAAGAGCCGCTGTCACGATCATAACAAATGAAATGATCGAGCAGGGGATAATACAGGAAATAGGCGAATACAAGCACGTTACAGAAAAAGCTCCGAGAGGCAGAAAAAAGATACTTATCGACATAAATCACCACTACAAGTTCGTTATAGGCGTAACGGTAGAGGAGGATATCGTAAGCGTTGGTCTGTCAACTCTGGCAGGTGCAGTTCTCGATAAGAGAAATCTGGCTATCAACGAAAAGACGGACTACAGCACTATTTTTGATTTCACTGAGAAGTCTATAAACGAGGTACTGGGCGACAACTGCCTTGACAAGAACTCTATTCTCGGCATCGGTTTCGGCATATTCCCGACTATGTACTCAAGACTTGGTATCAATGTTGAAGACGGCGAGCCTGACTATTCTAAGCTAAAGGCTGCAATAAGAGAGAAAACTGAGCTTCCGCTGGTTTTTGACAACTCTGTAAAGGGTACGGCTATGGCAAATATCGACTTCCTTAAAACAAAGGATATAAACAGACACAACATAGCCTTTTTGCAGTATGGCAACACTATGCACTTTGTTGTGACGAATCTTAACGATCCGATCGTTTCATATGATAACAGAACTAACTTCGTGGATAAGATGATAATCAACCCTTATTCTGACAGGACTTGTCCTTGCGGAAGAAGGGGCTGTGTTGAGAGTGAACTCACTCCATCGGCTACTATGTCAAAGCTCAGGGAAGTATTTTCTGCTGAAAAGACGCCTTTTCTCTATGAGGCGGCAAGGGGAAGCTTTGAGAATGTCAATCAGGATATGATAACGATGGCATACGAGAAAGACGACAAGGCTGTAAAAGAGATACTTAACGGCGAGCTTACGCTGTTAGCGGTGCTTCTTAACAACTTGTATTTTTCTACCAATCCGCAGAAGATAGTGCTTCATCAGTTCAAATTCCAGAATGAAAAGGCGTTCCAGAAGTTAAAGGACGCTGTGACAGAGATAGGCGGAGCACTTGTTTCAAGTAAGATCGAGCTTTCTATTATTGAGGACAAACACAGATTCCTGTCAGGCTGTGCGCTTGCAATAAGAGAATTGTTCTTTAACAGGGGCGGATTTGATACATCTTCTAATAATTAAGAACATCAGAGCAGGGCATTGCCCTGCTTTTTCTTATATGTATATAGTGTAAACTGAACAACATAGTGAAAAATATCTAAATTATCGGGTAGAAAATGTATAAAAGAGAGAAACGATGAAAAAGCTATTGACAAATGTCGCTGTAGATGATAAAATATAAAAGTCGCTTGATGAGAGCGATGAATGTGAAGAAAGTGATGACGATGAACGCTTTTTGAAAGAGTTCAAACGAATTCATAAAGAATTCACAAAGAAAAGTCTTGACAAAGCTTAGCTAATATGATA
>NZ_LARF01000175.1:0-216 GCF_000980385.1 Ruminococcus sp. N15.MGS-57 | reverse complement strand
CTGACGACCTCTAGCGTGACAGGCTAGCGTTCTAACCAACTGAACTACCGGGCCACATGGTGGAAGTTAACGGGCTCGAACCGCTGACCCTCTGCTTGTAAGGCAGATGCTCTCCCAGCTGAGCTAAACTTCCACATAATGGAGCGGCCGACGAGGCTCGAACTCGCTACCTCCACCTTGGCAAGGTGGCGCTCTACCAGATGAGCTACGGCCGCA
>NZ_LARF01000059.1:0-7489 GCF_000980385.1 Ruminococcus sp. N15.MGS-57 | reverse complement strand
ACCCTTTTAAGGGTGGTTGCAGTCTTTTTTTATTGCGCGTTTTTTTACAGCGCCTATCATCAGAAATGATATGTTCAGACAGCCTTTCAGGCGGCGTTCATTTATTTCACCGAAACAATAAGAAACAAGCGAGCCACAGCCCATGCACAGACCTATTATGATCGAATAAAGAAAAGTCGTGAGGGTGTATGTGCCGCCCACAGCCGCAAGGGCATTTTCGCCAAGAGATCTGCCAACAATAAATGTGTCGGCAATTTTATACACCTGCTGGAGCAGATTTCACAGTATCATCGGGCTTGAAAAAGCAAGAAGCAAGCTTATGATACTGCCGTTTGTAAGATCTCTTTTCATTATCGTTCTATCTCGATACTCATACAGTTTGTACCACTAAGCTGACAACTAAGTTCATCAGGCTGATGCGTACCGACATAGAGGGTGAATTCCTTTGCAAACTGTTTTCTCTCGCCGATATCTGACACTGTTGAGAAAGCTTTGTCAGGTATTTCGATTTCAACATCAAGCTTTTCACATTTTTTGACAAAAATTCTCTTGAAGCCGCACAGCACAGGATAAGCCGGAGCATTATCACAATGTGATTTAATGTAAAGTTCGATAACATCACAAGTATCGGCACCGTTATTTTCTACCTCTACATTGACTTTGCCATCGTCATAACTAAGCGATGTAACAACAACATCTCCATAAGTAAGACCATAGCCGAATGGATAAAGAATGTTATCCCTCGTGTACCTATATGTTCTATCAGACATAGCATAATCAGTAAAGCAAGGTAGCTTGTCGGCGCTATTATAGAATGTAACAGGCAGTTTTCCTGATGGCGACACTTTACCAAAAATAATATCCGCAATAGCCTTGCCGCCCTCTGAGCCCGGATACCATGCGTGAATAAGAGCGTCACAATCATGCTCGATATTTATTGAGCTTCCTGCCGCACATACCACTATCATAGGCTTGCCGATCTTTGCGACACGCTTTATAAGCTCACGCTGACTTTCAGGAAGTCTTAGATCGTTCTTGTCACCTGATGAAAACTCATTACCTGTGTCGCCCTCCTCGCCCTCAATAGTGGCGTCAAGACCAACGCAAAGTATCACAACATCAGAATTTGCCGCTGCCGCCTCAGCTTCGGCGTATCTATCCCCTGCCTGTGCAAGACCCGATACTCTGTCCTTATACAAGTGACAGCCTTCAGCATAAAGCACCCTGCCCTCAAATGCGTCCTCGATACCCTCAAGGAAAGTAACATACCTGTCGGCTGTGCCGTTATAATTGCCCTCTAAAGCCGCTCTGCTGTCGGCATTTGGTCCTATTACAGCGATAGTTGATATTGATTTTTTGTCAAGCGGAAGAATACCCTTGTTTTTGAGCAGCACCATGGACTTCACTGCACACTGGTAGGATACAGCTTTATGCTCAGGGCAGGAAACAACGCTGTATGGTATGTTGTCATATTCCGTTGACTTGTCAAACATGCCAAGTCTTATGCGAGTTCTCATAAGAGCAACACAGGAAGCCCGGATTTCATCTTCTGTCACAAGCCCCTTGTCAAGAGCAGAAAGCAAGTGTACATACGTACAACCGCAGTTCACATTACAACCTGCTTTAAGTGCCATTGCGGCCGACTCTACAGGAGAAGACGTCACCATATGGTGTTCGTGGAAATCCCTTATCGCCCAGCAATCAGAAACAAAATAGCCATCAAAACCCCATTTGTCGAGCTTGCCCATTAGAAACTCACTAGCACATGACGGCTCGCCATTCACACGGTTATACGCACCCATTACACCCTCGACCTTTGCTTTTTTTACAAGCTCCTCAAAGGCGTAAAGATAGGTCTCTTCAAGGTCTTTCCAACTAACCTCTGCATTAAATTCATGGCGAACAGCCTCAGGTCCGCTATGTACTGCAAAATGCTTTGCACAAGCGGCAGTTTTCAGTACCTTGCCACTGCCCTGCAAGCCTTTTACATATGCCTTGCCGCACTCTGCGGTAAGATAAGGGTCTTCACCGTAAGTCTCATGACCTCTGCCCCAGCGTGGATCTCTGAAAATATTTATATTAGGTGCCCAAAGGGTAAGACCCTTGTATATATCCCTGTCATCACGCTTTGAATACTCATTATACTTAGCACGAGCTTCTGTGGAGGTTATATCTGCCACTTTGAACACAAGGTCGGTGTCAAACATAGCCGCAAGACCTATTGCCTGTGGAAACATGGTGGCCACACCGCTTCGTGCAAGCCCATGGATACCCTCATTCCACCAGTTATAGGCAGGAATGCCGAGCCGCTCAACAGCAGGAGCGTCATATCTAAGCTGTGAAGCCGCCTCCTCTACGGTCATTTCATTTACAAGTGCTTCAGCTCTTTCCTGAGCTGAAAGGCTTTCATTGAGATAATTTTTCATATATCCTCCTTGCACATTACGTCAATTATATCATACAAAAAAATTATACACCATGACATGACATCGTGTCAAGACGTATAATTATAATAATTAATGTAGAAATTATATCTAAATGCTTTGAGATCAGCTTTGACAAAAATCATAAAAGCACCAAAACAGTAATGTTATAAGTCTTTTATTTGAGAATGCTGAAAATCTTTTGCATTTTCCAGCAATATACAATTATATGAAACAGCGCATATACGCACTTATACATAACTATTTCAAATCATCGTAAAAATATTTGCTTTTTTCTGAAAAAAATACCAATAAAAATATTGACAATCGAATTTTAATAGTGTATAATATTGTTATAAGAAAATATTACGAAAGGTGATAGGTGTTATGAAAAAGATATTTAAGTCAATTTCGGCTTCTGTTACTGCGTTCATCATTGCTTCAACAATGGTTGTAAGCGCATCAGCAGCTTCTTCTGCCGATGTTGTTTCTGCAGCTAAATCAGCAGGTGTTCCTTCTAACCATGTATCAGAGCTTAAGAACTACCTTGATTCTCACGCTTCAAAGTTCAGCTCTGCTGACTATGATTACATGGTAAAGGCTCTCTCTGATTGTGGTGCTACATATGTTCAGCCTGTTGCTGACAAGCTTTTTGGTGCAGGAACAGATCTTGCTTCACTAACAAACGATCAGCTTAGACAGGTGTTTAAGGAAATGGGCGAGGATAGCAGAAAGGCTATTGCTGATGCTTGCGTAGCTACAGGTAAACACTTTGGTGTTACTATCAAGGTAGACGAGCTTACAAGCAAGGATTGGAACGTTCAAGTCGTTGATTCAGATGGCAATACAAACATTGGAACAAACACAGGTAACGGTTCACTTAATACTGGTGCAAACAGCATGACAGCTGTTCAGGTTGTTGCGGTTCTTACACTTGCTCTTAGTGCATTTGGTATTACAGTAGCTGTTAAGAAGAACAAAGAGTGCTAAGATATGGTCAGGAAAGAGGTTAAAGCTTCCTCGTCTGACGCAAACAAACTGAAAAAAAATAAGAGGACGTCAGTGGCTGTAATGGTCTTGACGCCTCTTTTAGTTTTGGCTCTTTGTTTGTCTATCATGACGCTGGTAAGTTATAAAAAATTCATAGAGCTGCAAGGATATGCAGCAATAGCGTTCAATGAGAACGCTCATTTGAAAAACCCATCAGAGGATAATAAATACAGAAATGCAGACGCACTGCCTATGAAGGGATTAACAAAAGTCACAGTGCCAGATTCTGATAAAAAGACGGAACAGCATGAGATAATCTATCCGTACTACGGCGACAAATATGCCGAGCTGACCGTAAAGAATGATAAGGCAGACATTGACAAAGAGCCTGTTTACTGGGGAGACTCTGATGATCTTCTAGCAAAAGGTGTTGTGCAATCTAACTATTCTGCATATATAGGTGCTACAGGCAGAGTTGTCCTTGCGGCACATAACCACACTTATTTCAGATATTTACCTAATATTCTAGTGGGTGATCAAGTGATACTAAAAACGGATTATGGCAAATTTACTTATGAGGTCACAGAAACTAAGGTACTTCCAGACACAGATACCTCCCTTTTGTATTATGACGTGACCGCAGATCCACCTGTAGATGATCTGATACTCTACACTTGCTGGAACAATGGATATATGGGTCTTTCAGATCAGAGGCTTTATGTTATCTGCAAAGTCGTAAGCAAAGAATATAAGAATTAGGAGGGTAAGATCTGTGAAAAACAAAAAACTATACAACTACCTGCCTAATCTGATAATCTCGCTGTTTTTGGCGTTTATATTCCTTGCGCTGTCACTTCTGTTTGCGGCAGACAATATTTTCTTTGAACCGACAACCTATACGAACAGTATGCACAAGATAAAAATCGAGGACACGGCTTTTCAGGAAATACAGACATATTGTGAACAACAATATGCCTACACTGGTGTTGAAGCTGATACCCTGAAGAAGTCGATTAACAAAACTGATGTATCAAACGCTATTTATAGCTATGTTGAAGATACTTTCAGTTATATTCTTGGCAAAAAGAGTGGACTTCCTGAGTTTAAGGCAGACTTTACGCTTTTTGAAAAGAATATCTCAGACGATTATACAAAATGGGCTAAAAAAGAAGGCGTTGAATATACTCAGGAACTTGAAGACATAAAGCAGAAGACAATAAAAAATGTGGAACAGGCAATTGAATCCGACCTTGACGTTATGCTTTTGAGCCATATAAATAAACCTAATGGCATTTCCACAAAGCTTAAAGATCTGCTTGTGCTTGCGAGAAAAATAAGGATAGCTCTTATTGCAACGGCTGTTATATTTATAGGCGTTACGGCAGCAGTAAACAGAAAGCATATATGCGGTTTGCTTTATTGGGTAGGTACTTCACTTTTCTGTTCCTCAATGCTCATTCTTGTTCCGTGTGCTATCCTAAAGGGTACAAAATATTATGATGGGCTTGCGATACATAATGACACTGTGTATAATGCACTCACAAGATCCATGTATGGCTTAACTGACAGCCTTATTAAATTATCGACAGTTACTCTCGCAGTGGCAGTTCTTTTTATGGCACTTTTTGCGTTGATAATCAATCTGACAAAGTTCAAAAAGAAAGAAAAATGCTAAATTTATCAGACCCCTGTTTTAAATAGGGGTCTGTTTTTTTACAGATGAAACAATTCCATTTAATAGTCGTCAATAGTTTAAAAATATGATTAAAACGTTATAATAATATTACGATATATGCAGTTCGTTGATATAGGTATATAAAAGAAGATGGAAAAGATTTTTGGCAAGGCAACTTATCATAATGATAGTTATGTCTTAAAGAAGTCATGATGGACGTTAAAAAGCCGCAGAAAAGTATATAGTTGTCCCCTCCAAAGTGAATGCTTTGGAGAGGATTCTTTTAAAACCAATATAATTAAATACGCTTTTCAAACATGACTTTGCATAATTCAGTTTCATCACCACAAACATCTTGTGTTTTGCTAACTTCAACAAAACCACATTTTTTATATAACCCTATAGCAGATAAATTATCAGCAGTGGTCTGCACTCGAACAAATCTTTTACCTTTGTCATGCAAAAAGCTATTAGCAAACTCGACCGCAAATGTTCCAACGCCATAATACTGATATTTTGGCTCAACGGCAAGCATTGAAATATAACCAACTTCAGCGTTTTCTAGTCCGTTGATTTTCAGCCAGGCAACAGGCATAAGTCCTCGACATATCAGAAAATTTTCCTCATCTGTATCATTATTCAAAATCGACTTACACCACTCGTCATAGGATATTTTATCACCGTGTAAAGCCTTCAAATTTCTGTTGTAAAGATTGGCTACTATCTTTACATCAAGTTTTTCTCGTACAGTCACAGCGTTGTATATTTGTCCAAACTGCTTTTCAAACATCAGGTCACCATTATTTATCAGATCATTAAACGTCTGATATGGTTTTTCAGTAAAGCCAAGCTTTTTCTGCAACTCAAGTGACGATGTGTTTTGTGGATCAACATAAGTTCGTACAGTTTTACAGCCCTTGTCTTTCAGTACATCAAAGGCTGTTGTAATCATTTTCTCCGCAATATGCTTGCGACGGTGGTTTTCCACAACAAACAGATCACCATAATACCAAAGTGTAGGGTCATCAATATTTTGTATACAACATAGCCTTCCCACAAAATCGCCAGAACTACTTTGTGCTATCACATTAAAATAGTCTGTTTCTGACTTGAAAAAATAAAGCATAGTTCTCAATCCTGCAATGTCAGGTTGCTCCCAAAGAGAATTAGAAATCTGCAAAGCAAGATTTTCTGATAAATACTCACTTGTCCGTATCGCTATGATCTCAGTATTTTTTGTGCCCATAAAACTCCTCATTTCACAAATATAAAAGTGTTCCCGAAAAATCGAAAACACTTAAATTCATTATTCACAAAAGAAGTTAGAACACAAAGCAGTGTGAATGATAGATATTTTCGACTTTTCTGTTACGAATATTCATATCATTCACCTGACTTTCAACTCTGGCAGGGGCAGAAGGATTCGAACCCTCGGCACGCGGTTTTGGAGACCGCTGCTCTACCAACTGAGCTATACCCCTAGATAAAAAAATGTGGTGGACCATCAGGGACTCGAACCCCGGACCCACCGGTTATGAGCCGGTTGCTCTAACCAACTGAGCTAATGGTCCACATAGAGCAAAAAAATAGCAAGCTTTTTGAGAAGCTTGCATAACGACCTCACGCAAGCGAGAGGAAATATTGGTGACCCGTGGGAGAATCGAACTCCCGATGCCGGCGTGAGAGGCCGGAGTCTTAACCGCTTGACCAACGGGCCATATAATGCTGAGCTGCAGCATATAAAGAAAAACCGCAGCGAGCAAAAATATATCTGCCCGTTACGGGAAATTTGGTGCACCATCGGGGACTCGAACCCAGGACCCACTGATTAAGAGTCAGTTGCTCTACCATCTGAGCTAATGGTGCATAGGTGTCGGCAGCACCCTATCTTACCGGGACGTTACCATCCAAGTATTTTCGGCGAAGAAGAGCTTAACTACTGTGTTCGGCATGGGAACAGGTGTGACCTCAACTCAAACGCCACCGACTAAGTGAAGAGGAACGAATCCTCAAAATTGAATAATGAAAAAGCTGTTGGTTAAAAGGAGTAGTCATAACCAATAAGGTTAAGCCCTCGACCGATTAGTACTCGCTAGCTAAACACGTCACCGTGCTTACACTTTGAGCCTATCAACCTTGTAGTCTTCAAGGGGTCTTACTCTGTAAACAGAAGGGATATCTTATCTTAAGGGCGGCTTCACGCTTAGATGCCTTCAGCGTTTATCCGTTCCGCACATAGCTGCCCAGCTGTGCCACTGGCGTGACAACTGGTGCACCAGAGGTGCGTCCATCCCGGTCCTCTCGTACTAGGGACAGCTCCTTGCAAATATCCTACGCCCACGACAGATAGGGACCGAACTGTCTCACGACGTTCTGAACCCAGCTCGCGTACCGCTTTAAT
>NZ_LARF01000004.1:0-74953 GCF_000980385.1 Ruminococcus sp. N15.MGS-57 | reverse complement strand
CTGGAGGAAGCAGGCTACTTCGCAGGTCTGTATATCAGCCGCAGTCCGCTCCAGACTTACATAACAAATGATGTCGCAAGACGCTATGCACTGTGGATTGCAGAATACAACAGCAAGTGCAACTACGGCGGCACATACGGTATGTGGCAGTACAGTTCAACGGGCAAGGTCAGCGGTGTTTCCGTGCCGGTAGACATGGATTACTGCTATGTGGATTACCCATCTGTGATAAAGGCTAAGGGGCTTAATGGGTTTAAGGCTACTAACACAAGCACGTCTAAGGTACTTGACAGTTCGGGCTTTAAGAAAGGTGATAAATCCGATGGAGTTCTTGCACTGAAACAGCTCCTTATGCTGGCAGGGTACAAACTTGACAACAACGGCACGTTCGGAGACGGTACCCTAAAGGCGGTCAATGCTCTGTTGAAAAAGTGGGGCTATACTCAGAACGGTATTGCGGGGACTAAATTTATTAAAAAGCTGTCTGCAACGATAAAGTAAAGGAGTAGCTTATGGATACAAAAGAAACATCATACAGCCAAATGGTGACAGTCACTAGGCTTAATTACAGGAGCGATTGCAACTTCACCGCCGGAACGATCGTTGGCGTTCTCGAAGATAATACTCCGGTAAAAGTCGCTGATGATTTTTATGAATTTCATCACGGTCACTACTGGAGAAAAATCAAGCTTGGTCGCAAGCATTATTATGTTGTTGCTGATTGGCTTAAAAAGATTTAAAAGTAACAGCTCCGGGCAATCCGCTCGGAGCTGTATACTATATTAAAAGGAGGTCATATTTATGAAAAGTCCAATACCATGGATTGGTGGAAAGAGCCAGCTTAAAAGTAAGATCATCAAGTCTTTCCCGCCTACTGAAAGCTACAACAGATTTATCGATGTATTCGGCGGAGGCGGGTCTATACTTTTTGCAAAAGGCAAACACGCTGATCTAGAGATCTATAATGACGCCAACAGTGATTTGGTCAACTTTTTCAGATGCTTAAAATATCATTCTGATGAGCTTAAAAAGGAGATAAAATACTATTTAAACAGCCGGGAAATGTTCCTTGACTGCCGTGAGCGCATATCTGTAACCGGATTTACAGACATTCAGCGGGCTGCTATGTTCTATGTGCTTGTCAAGACAGGCTTCGGAGCAAGTCTGAGAACGTTCGGCTGCAACAAAAAGCGGCTTAACACAGATAATTTCGCAGATATCGAGGCAAGACTGGATGGAGTAGTGATCGAAAACAAAGATTTTGAGGATCTTATCAAGGTATACGACCGTGAGAAAGCTTTATTCTACTGCGACCCTCCATACCACAAGACAGAGCGGCATTACACTGTTAAATTTACCGAGGATGACCATGAGCGGCTCTGCAGAGTTCTTCACCAGATCAAGGGCAGATTTGTACTGTCGTACAACGATGACAAGTATGTGAGAGACCTGTATAAAGACTACAATATTCAGGCGGTCACCCGCAATAACAGTCTTTCATCAGGTGATTTCAAAGAGGTAATAATCACAAATTTCTAGTATTTTTTTTAGAGAATAAATAACGGATTTCGTTATTTATGTTGTAAAAAACATACCGGAGGTAATCATGAGAGTAAAATTAAGGGCTTTGCTTAATTCCAGGGGCATTACTCAGGCTGAACTTGCGCAGGCGACAGGCATCAGACCGTCCACAATCTCACAGCTTTGCAATAACATCGCTGTCGGTTTCAAATTTTCACATCTTGAGCTGATTTGCAGATTTTTAAAATGCGATTTAAATGACATTTTAGAGCTGTAAAAAATACGTTTCAAAAATTCTCGATAATTCAAAAAAAGTGATGAGTGTTTCGTTTTGTTGAAACATTTCATCACTTTTTTGCGTTTTGCTTGTCAGTTTTTTGGATTTTGCTTGTCAAACATCAAACGGTCATGTGCCACTCACCTTTTTTTGTTGCCTTAAATACAAAAACGGACGGTTTTTAGCCGTCCGTTAATTTTTTAGTCAATATAGGTGCGAACAGTGTTCGCACGTTTATTTTGTCTTTACTTGATTTTTATATTATTCTTCCGTGTTCTCAGAATCCTCATTCTCAACGCTTTCGGTATTATCTTCAATGACCTCAGCATTTTCCTCACCCTGAGCCTCTGCTATCTCCTCGGCAGTAGCCTTTTCTACCTCTGCCGTTTCAACATCATCGTCATGCTCAGTTCTTGTGAATGAAACCACTCTGCCGTCCTCGCCGACTCTCATAAGTCTTACGCCACGGGAGTATCTGCTCATCATACTGATATCGCAGGCTCTTATTCTGATAACAATGCCGTCTGTGGATATCATGATGATATCATCTTCATCATCAACGACCTTTATTCCGCATACTCCGCCGCTCTTATAGTTCATAAGACCGTAGCCGCCTCTGTTCTGTACCTTATAAGACTCCAGCGGAACACGTCTGCCAAGACCATTTTCAGCAACAGTGAGAACGCTTGCACCATCTCTTACTCTTGCCATTGATACAACATAGTCGCTGCCCCTGAGTTTAATAGCCTTTACGCCATGTGCAACTCTTGACATCTCTCTTATGTCAGTTTCTCTTATCCTGATAGCATAACCATTATGCGTTGCAACGATAACCTCATTGTCGCCAAAGGTCATTCTTACTCCTGCTATCTCATCGCCCTCATCAAGACCGATTGCAATAAGACCGTTCTTTCTTACATTTCTGTAGGAAGTCAGCGGAGTTCTCTTTATCTTGCCGTTCTTTGTTACCATGACGATATACTTGCCCTCGTCAAAATCGGCAGTTTTTATCATTGCGGCTATCTTCTCGCCCTCGCCCAGTTCAAGAAGATTTACTATATTTGTGCCTCTTGAAGCCTTTGATCCTTCCGGAAGCTCATAGCATTTGAGCTTATACATTATGCCCTTATTGGAGATAAAGAGTATATTGTCATGTGAAGAACAGGTCTGAAGCTCGTCGATATAATCGTCCTCACGCTGTTTCATACCCGTTACGCCACGTCCGCCACGCTTCTGAGCCTTATACTCTGAAACAGGCATTCTCTTTATATATCCTGCATTTGTATAAGTAACAACGCTTTCCTCAACAGGGATAAGGTCTTCGATATCAACTTCACCGCTGACATTTTCTATCTGAGTTCTTCTCTCGTCACCGAACTTATCCTGAATAGCCTCGACCTCTTCAATGATTATATCAAGTATTCTCTGATGATTTGCAAGAATATCTTCAAGGTCAGCTATCTTGACTTCGATCTCAGCCAACTCGTCTATTATCTTCTGTCTTTCCATACCGGTCAGACGGCCGAGAGTCATGTTTGCGATATGGTCAGCCTGAATATCTGTCAGACCAAAACGCTGATTAAGTCTTTGCTTAGCCTCAGGGATATTCTTAGAAGTTTTCATTATCTCGATAACTTCGTCGATATTGTCAAGTGCGATAACAAGACCCTTTAAGATATGCTCTCTTTCCTTAGCCTTGTTAAGGTCGAACTTAGTTCTTCTTGTGATAACATCGACCTGAAAGTCTATATACTGCTCAAGCATTTCCTTGAGGGTCAGCACCTTAGGAATACCGTTCACAAGAGCGAGCATTATAACGCCCACAGTATCCTGAAGCTGTGTATAGCTGAACAGCTTGTTGAGCACTACCTGCGGATTAGCGTCCTTTTTCAGCTCGATAACGATCCTCATTCCGTCCTTGCCGGATTCATCGTTTATATAATGTATTCCGTCGATACGCTTTTCCTTAACAAGGTCAGCGATAGACTCAACAAGTCTTGCCTTGTTTACCATGTAAGGTATCTCAGTGACGATAATGCAGTTTCTGCCCTTTATCTCCTCGATAGAGGTCTTTGAACGCAGTGTTATCTTTCCTCGACCTGTGCCGTAAGCCGCTCTGATACCGGACCTGCCCATGATGATACCGCCTGTAGGGAAGTCAGGACCCTTTATGCTCTGCATAAGCTCATCAAGTGTGCAATCAGGGTTTTTCATGACAGTTTTCATGCCCTCGATAACTTCATGGAGGTTATGAGGAGGGATATTCGTTGCCATGCCCACAGCGATACCTACTGAGCCATTACAGAGAAGATTTGGAAATCTTGACGGCAGAACAACAGGCTCTTTCAGTCTGTCATCATAGTTAGACTGAAAATCAACAGTTGTTTTGTTTATATCTGTCAGCATATTTACTGACATCTTAGCCATTTTAGCCTCAGTATAACGGTAGGCAGCCGGAGGGTCGCCGTCAACAGAACCAAAGTTTCCGTGACCGTCAACAAGAGGATATCTCATTGAGAACTTCTGAGCAAGTCTTACAAGTGCGTCATAAACTGATGCGTCACCGTGTGGGTGATATTTACCAAGCACAGATCCGACCGTATCTGCACATTTTCTGTAAGCTTGATCAGGTGTAAGACCATTTTCATACATGGTATATAAAATTCTTCTGTGAACAGGTTTAAGTCCGTCCCTTACATCAGGTAAGGCTCTGGATACAATTACCGCCATTGAATATTGAATGAAAGATTCTTTCATTATCGCTTCAACATCAGTGTCAATAACGTTATAATCGCTCACTTTATCCACTCCTTTTTAACCTTTCGGTTTACTTTGAAAAGAACATATCCTGTTCTTATTTATTATCTATCATTTCATAATCGCTATCAAGCAGCTCTGAAAAAGTTTTTCTCAGGGTTTCCTGCTGCTGCTCGTTCATAACTCTTTTTGCAAGCACATAAATAGTTTCTTTTTTGAGTATTATAATAAACATCTCGTCATTTTCCAAAACGTTCAGTGAGATATCCTCAAAACCAACTATCCTCGGTGGAACAGGAGTAAAGTCTTCCTCCTGCTTTTCCTCCTCTGTCGGCAGCGTTTCTATTTTGAAGCTGTCATCATAGAGGGTGAAAACATACTTGTCGTCCTCAAGAGGTTTAAGTGCCTGCATAAGATATTTTCTTATTCTTCTGGTGTTATACCATGTGAGAACGATTATTGCAAGGCATATGAACGCCAGCACCCAGTTAAGATATCCCGAAGGGTTTCTCACTATGGACACTATAAAAAGTGCTGCCACAATGCCGAAAGCCGCTGTTATCTTCCAGTTATGCGCATAAACGAATTTCTTCTGAAAGGCTAAAAAAGCTCTTTCCTCTTCCTCGTTTTTCACATCATACTCAAAGCTCAAAACAGGCTCTTTTTCTATCTGTGCTTCTTCCACCTCATCAGCATTATCCACAGCTTTCTCAGCCGTTTCAACAGCTTCCTCTGTCTTTACCTCTTCAAGCTCTGTTTCCTGATTTTTATTTTCGTTGTTATCCAAAGCAGTATCCTTTCTTTAAACGTCAAGATCCTTTACATACTCTGCATTTTTCTCTATAAATTCTTTTCTCGGTGCGACCTTATCGCCCATAAGAATAGTGAATATCTCGTCCGCCTTAACAGCGTCCTCCATTGTCACCTTTATCATAGTTCTTCTTTCAGGATCCATGGTTGTTTCCCAAAGCTGTTCAGGGTCCATCTCACCAAGACCTTTATATCTCTGAACGTTTACCTTCAGGTTGTTCTCTCCTGAAAGCTCAGAAATATACTGATCTCTCTCTGCGTCTGAGAAAGCATATCTTACCTGCTTGCCCCTTGCGACCTTGAAAAGCGGTGGCTGAGCAAGATAGATATGACCATCCTCGATAAGAGGACGCATAAATCTAAAGAAGAATGTAAGCAGAAGCGTTCTGATATGAGAACCGTCCACATCGGCATCGGCCATGATGATAACTTTGCCGTAACGGAGCTTTGAAAGGTCAAAGTCCTCGCCTATTGATGTTCCCAGTGCGGTAACAACAGGCATAAGCTTTTCATTGCCGTATACCTTATCTATCCTAGCTTTTTCAACGTTGAGCATTTTTCCCCACAAAGGAAGTATAGCCTGATATTTTCTATCTCTGCCTTCCTTTGCAGAGCCACCCGCAGAATCTCCCTCGACGATATAAATTTCGGTGAGTGAGGCATCTCTCTCGGAACAGTCGGCAAGCTTGCCAGGCAATGAAGAGGATTCGAGAGCAGATTTTCTTCTTGTAAGCTCTCTTGCTTTCTTTGCGGCTTCTCTTGCCTTTTGTGCCTGAACGGACTTATCAAAAATAGCCTTTGCTACAGTAGGGTTTTCCTCGAAGTAGTTCATAAGCTTTTCGGTAACTATCTTGTCAACGAAAGGTCTTACCTCAGGATTTCCAAGTCTGCCCTTTGTCTGTCCCTCAAACTCACAGTTTGTGAGCTTAACGGATACTATAGCCGTCAGACCTTCTCTTACATCATCGCCAAGAAGCTTATCGTCGTCTTTAAGATAGCCGAACTTCTTACCGTAGTTATTTATTACCTTTGTAAGAGCATTTTTGAAGCCTGTTTCATGAGTACCGCCGTCAGGAGTATGGATATTATTAGCAAATGAAAGTATAAGGTCATTATAAGTATCGTTATACTGCAAAGCTATCTCGGCAAAAGTATCACCCTCCATGCCGTTGACATAGATAACTTCCTCAGAAAGCGGAGTAACGCCTCTTGTTTTGTGGATATGCTCCACAAACTGTCTTATACCGCCCTCATAATGGAGAGTTTCGCCCACAGGCTCTGATTCATTTCTCTTATCTGTAAAGATTATCTTTATACCAGCATTAAGAAATGCCTGTTCTCTAAGTCTTTTAAGCAGTGTTTCATAGTCAAACACTGTTGTTTCCTGAAAGATCTCAGGGTCAGGCTTAAAGAGAACGGAAGTTCCTGTTTTATCAGTATCGCCGATTATTTTCAGCGGCTCTGAATAATTACCTCTGTCAAACCTCTGAAAATGAATATGTTTTCCGTCATAAACTGTAAGCTCAAGATATTCCGAGAGGGCGTTTACTACAGACGCACCAACGCCGTGGAGTCCGCCTGCTACCTTATATCCGCCGCCGCCGAACTTTCCGCCTGCGTGGAGAATGGTATAAACTACCGTTGCAGCAGATATTTTCTCCTTTGGGTGTATACCTGTAGGGATACCACGTCCGTTATCGGTAACCCTGATAATGTCCCCGGGAAGTATCTCTACTTCTATCTCAGTGCAATATCCTGCCAATGCCTCATCGATAGCGTTATCAACTATCTCGTAGACAAGGTGGTGAAGTCCCTTTGGACCTGTTGATCCGATATACATACCAGGTCTTTTTCTTACCGCTTCAAGACCCTCCAGCACCTGTATCTGATTTTCATTATAATCATTTTGCTTATCCACCATGGATATTTCCTCGGTGTTCTGGATCTCGATCTCGTTGTTATTTTCCAAAAAATAACCCCCTCATCACTTGGTTTTTTATCTTATCATCTTATTTCTTTGATTCATCATTCAGGCATTCTTTTGCTTCTTTTCAAAAGTGTGGCACAGCTCATCTGACTTATATACACAGTTTCCGTAAAGTCTTTATCAAGGCACACCACAAAGCTTTTAGGCATTTCATATGTGCAGTTCACAACACGTCTGTTTTTTGCCGCAAAATTAAGAAATTCCTTTGTGTTGGCAGAAACAGAGGTGTTCTCTATATCGAAGATCCCTATGATATCTTTAGTATTGACTAAATAGTTATTTCCTAAATGCAGAAACATCACTTATTCTCCTGAACTATCATTCCGTTTTCTATATTGAATATCTTTCCATGGCTTTTCTCGTCAAAGGGGATATTCCTGTCACAGCAGGTTATAAAGACCTGCATATCGTGTATTTTCGAGATAACGAACTTCTGCCTTGAGAGGTCAAGCTCGCTCAAAACATCATCGAGAAGTATACACGGGCTGTCGTCTATCTCCTCGGCAAGTATATAAGCCTGCGAAAGTTTCAAAATAAGAGCAAGAGAGCGGTGCTGTCCCTGAGAAGCGAACTGTCTAACTGCCAGTCCGTTTATTTTTCCCGCAAGATCGTCTCTGTGAACGCCTTTCTGTGTAAATCCTGCTCTTATATCGTCCTCAAGATTATTTTGCAGACAACTTAGATACTCTTCAGCCATTTCTCCTGCATAATCTTTTCTGCCCTCCAGATTTGAATACACAGTGGAATAATATTCAAGCTCCAACCTTTCTCTGCCCTCTGATATATCCTCATAAAGCTTTTTTGCGAACATATCGAGCTTTTTGGTATAATTGTATCTTAAAAGCGAAATATAAGCCCCAAGCTGAGCAAGCTGGATATCCCACACTTCAAGCTCTTCTCTTTTTGATCTGCCGTAACAGATATTTTTTAACAATATATTTCTCTGCTCTATAAGATCATCATATTTTGAGATAACAGAGCTGTAGGAATTTTTTATCTGTGACACTGAAAGGTCAAGAAACTGCCGTCTGTTTTCGGGAGAGCCTTTTGAAAGCTCCAGATCCTCAGGAGTAAAGATAACACAATCAAGGCTTCCGAAAAGCTTTGAGGGAGTTTTCAGCTTTACGCCATTCAAGGTGACGTTTTTTTCTCTCACATTAGGTCTAGCCATTGCAAAATGTATATCCTGACTGCGAAAGCTGTTTTTAAATGAAATGTCGATATTCATGAACTGTCCGTTTATATCTATCATTTCTCTGTCTTTTGTGTTGCGAAAAGACCTCACTCCGCTGCAAAGCCATATAGCTTCTATAAGATTTGTTTTGCCCTGAGCATTCTTTCCGCAGAAAATATTCATTTTCTCATGAGGATATATCTCGACTTTTTTGAGATTTTTAAATCCGTCTGCGGAAATTTTGGTTATCACCATTTTATTTTACCACTATCTCTGTAGCTATCTCGTCTATCTGCACCTTATCCCCGGGGCGGATCTTCTTTCCCCTCATTGTGCAGACCTCACCGTTTACTTTAATTCTCTCCTCGAGGATTATCTCCTTGCCAATACCGCCTGTTTCCACAACGCCTGCATATTTAAGCAGAGAATCGAGCTTTATAAACTCTGATTTTATATTTACATCTATCTGTTGATATTTCATATTCTTATTCCTTTGCTAGTCTTACAGGGAGAACGAGGTAAGTATAAGCGTCGCCCTCACACGGAACTATCTTCATAGGCAGCAGACTTCCGCTCATCTGCAATTTGACCTTATCTTCCTTTATGACCTTCAGAGGGTCAAGAAGATATTTGCACTTGAAGCCTATCTCGATAACAGGACCTGCTATATCAGCCTTTATCTCGTCTGTTATCTTTCCAACGCTTGTTGAGCAGTTTATTTTTATAGAATTATTTTCAAAATAGCATCTTGCAGGTGACGGTGTTCTGTCACTTATAAGTATCAAACTTCTTTCAAGAGCGGCAATAAGCTCTTTCCTGTCAACAATGACCTCAGTTGTGCAAGTAGTTGGTATAGCTGACTTATAAGGGTGGAACTCGCCCTCGATAAGTCTTGAATAAACAAGATAGCCGTTTAATTCAAACACAACATGATTTTTTGAGAGATAAACGGAGGCTGTTTCTTCGTCATTATCTCCCAGAAGTGCAGCTATCTCAGAAAGAGTTTTTGCAGGCACGACGAATTTAAGACTTCCGTCATACTTTATAGGCTCATATCTCACAGCAAGTCTATATCCGTCAAGGGCAACAAGAGTAAGAGTACCGTTTTCAATCTCAAAAAGCTCGCCCTTAAGTACAGGCTTAAGGTCTGTAACAGCCACGGCAAACTTTGTCTGATTTATCATATCCTTAAGAACAGGCTGAGAAATAGTTATCTTGTTTTCTTCCTCTTTCTTAGGTAGTGCAGGATATTCCTCTGCTGATGTTGCAGGGATATTGAATGTGGTAACTCCTCCTGAGATCGTTACCTGAAAATTTTCAGAAACCTCTATCAGGATCTCTTCAGAAGGCATTTTCCTTATCATTTCAGCAAAAAGTCTTGCATTAAGTATAAATTCTCCCGAATCGTCGCTCTTTACTGGTATAACAGTTTTTATACCTATCTCAAGGTCGTAGCCGGTAAGCTCCAGCATTGAGTTTTCAAGCTTGAATTTTATTCCCTCAAGAGATTTAAGTGCAGCACGTTCTGACACTGCTTTTGAAACATTTGTTACTGCTCCGCAAAGTGAAGCATTATTACACAGAATTTTCATAGCAATTTCCTTTCTAAAAAATTACATTTATCTGACTTTTATTTTTTCAACATATGAATTTCTCAAATTTATATTTTTTGCTCTGATAATATATAAATAAATCAATATTAAATTAGTATTAGTAGTAGAGTGTGTTGAAATGGTTGAAAAGTCATTCAAAGCCTTTTGCAGACTTGTTTTGCTTTTCAAGTTTATTTTAACATCACTTCAACTGTGTTTTCAAAAACTTTTTTTGTGTTTGAAAAGTTGAAAAAATGTTTGTTGAATGTTTATTATTATCGCAAAAAATGTTGAAACCTGAAAATCGGTGTTTTATTTTATAACACCATTGTTTAAACTTCATTGTGCAAAGTTTTGAAAAACATTCCGCAAAGCTTTATATATCCAAGTCCGGATATTCAACAAAATTGTTGAAAACTATGTTGAAAATGTTGAAATAGTCCGTTTAATTGTCCTTGAGGTTTTTGATTATGTCGTCAACGGTATCTTTTAGCTGTTTGTTCTCTTTAAGATTTTTAACAACGTCCTGATAGTGTATGGTCATAGTTGAATGGTTTTTGTTAAGCTCATTTCCTATCTGTATAAAGGTCATGCCCTTTACGTCCTTGAAGAGATAGATCGCTATTTTTCTTGCAAGGGATACGTTTGCACGTCTGTTTGTTGATTTTATGTCGTCAGCAGTAACGTCAAATGCCGCCGCTACCTCCTGAAGTATCCTGTCAACCGTTATCTCAGCAGGGTGATTTTCAATGATTATTTCCTTGATTATCCTCTGAGCCATAGATATGGACGGGCTTTCATTCGTATAAATGGTAAGAGCCTTTATTTTGTTTACAGTTCCCTCAAGCTGACGTATGTTCGTCTTTATCTTCTCTGCTATTATCCTTACGACATTGTCAGAAAGCTGTAAGTCCAGCATATCAGCCTTTTTCTTTACGATAGCCATTCTTGTTTCAAAATCAGGCGGTGTAACGTCTACCTGAACGCCCAGTGAAAATCTGGTAAGTATCCTGTTTTGAAGCTTCGATATCTTTGACGGTGCAATATCCGATGTGAGAACTATCTGCTTGCCTGCATTGTAAAGATCGTTGAAGGTATGGAAAAATTCCTCCTGCATACGCTCCTTGCCTGCAATGGTCTGTATATCGTCTACCATAAGATAGTCGGCATTTCTGTATTTATCATGAAATTTATTAGTTTCCTTTGACTCGATAGCTTTAACGAGCTGGTTTATAAAGGATTCACCTGTGGTGTAAATAATTTTCAGCTCAGGGTGATTTTTCTTTACCTCATGCTCGATAGCTTTCATAAGGTGAGTTTTTCCAAGTCCCGAATCACCGTATATGATGAGAGGGTTGAATATAGTATTTGTGTTAGACGGTGTTTTCTGATCTTCGTCATACTTATGTGCGACAGCCGTGCTGAAAGCATAGGCAAGATCATTCGATTTACCTTTGATAAAGTTATCAAAGGTAAGATTGTTGTTTTCTTCATCAGAAAAGTCAGCCACCTTGACTTCTATATCCTTTTCCTCAGTTTCATTAACTTCTTCTTTGTCTTTAACAAGTATTTTTATATCTACCTCAAAGCCCAAAGTGTTGAGAAAAGCTTCTTTTAAAAGATTCTCATAGGCGTTCATAGTGATATCTCTTGAAAAATCAGAATCAGTGAGCAAATAAGCCACATTGTTTTCAAGCTTCATCGGTTCAAGTATCTTTATCCATTTGTTATATCCCGGCTCGCTGATACTTTTGCAGTTTCGGCAATATTTCAGGACCTCCTGAAATACGTCATTAAAGGAATCCATTGTTTCTCCATAACCTCCTAGAAAATAGCTCTGCCTGTGCGGTGTTTCCGCTGTCCGCCGTGACCCCTGTCAAACAGACGGCAGGTCAGAGTTTTAAAAAAAATATAAACAGGCATAATTAATCAATTCTATACTATTATAGCACACTTGACTTAAAATTTCAAGTCCTATATATTATATATAAGGAAAGAAATAAGGATAAAAAGTATGTTTTTCAAAGATAAGAAAAAACACTTAATACAGATATAATTTATATTTGGCACACAATATATTGTATGCTCATTAAAAAGGATGACGTAAGCGGCAGGTTTTTCGGACAGTAAGCCCCTCAAAGCAAAGAAAAATAATATCAAAAAAAATATAAAAATATTATGAACAGGCTTGACAAATGGTGTGTGAATGAGCTATAATATTAAATTACAAGGGCTTTTTTCATAGCGATATTGTAATTTGCTGTGACCCTATAAGTTTAAACATCTCCGAGGACGTTTTTTTGTATAAAATGACGGAGTGTTGAAAGCGGAAGGAGGAGAATTCGATGAAAAGAACATATCAGCCTAAAAAGCTTCAGAGAAAGAAAGTTCACGGCTTCATGAAGAGAATGTCTACTGCTAACGGCAGAAAGGTACTCGCAAGAAGAAGAGCAAAGGGCAGAGCTAGACTCAGCTACTAAGAGATACAGGCAGTTTCTGATGATAAGTCTGACAGGCATTATTCAGGCGGTTAGTTACGCCTGAATCGATGTCCCTAGGCAGTTGTATTTAAGCGTCGTTGGACGCTGCCTCAGATGACCTATATACCATTCATTGATTTGCATGGTATTGGGTCTTTATCTTTTTTTGGCAAAATTGCCGTGAAAAGGCGAAAAGAGTAAAAACAGTACACAATGGGGAAATGAAGATGCTGTTCACAACGGTTTTAAAGGATAACAAGGCATTTTTAAGATGCTATAAAAAGGGAAGATTTTGTGCAGACAGTTTTGTAGCAGCATATTTTTATCCCAACGGTAGCCCGTATAACAGGCTTGGAATAACGGCGGGCAAAAAGCAGGGCTGCGCGGTAACAAGAAACAGAATTAAGAGAATAGTAAGAGCCGCCTACAGACTTAACGAGGCGGAATTTCCGCTGGGCTATGATATAGTTTTTGTGGGAAGAAACGATATAGGGGAAAAGAAAACTCAGGATATTGAAAGATTTATAAAAAAAAGACTCATAAAAGAGATGAATAAGCCTGTTCCAAAGAATAACAGGTCAGGCAGGGCAAAGAGAAAGTAAAATGAGTAAACTGGCTCAGCTGCTGATAAGGTTTTATCAGCGATTTATAAGTCCTCTTTTCGGACCAAGGTGCAAGTATTATCCAAGCTGTTCGGCATATGCGCTGGAGGCTTACAGAAAACACGGCTTTTTTAAAGGCACGCTGCTCACTGTATGGAGATTGCTTAGGTGCAACCCGTGGAGTCTGGGAGGGGTTGACTATGTTCCTGACAAGCTTACCACTGAGTATTTTAAAATCAGAAAAAAATAAGCCTGAGAGCTTAATCAGATATATAGGTTATCAATATGACAAATAATTGATCTGGAGGATATTAAATGGGTATTATTGCGACCCCTTTGGGCTGGATAATGAAGGGCTGCTATTTTGTATGCAAGAACTACGGAATAGCACTGCTGCTTTTCACTATCCTTACAAGACTTATAGTATTTCCGCTTAACGTCAAGCAGCAGAAGAGCACGGCAAGAATGACCATGCTTCAGCCTGAGCTTGAAAAGATAAAGAAGAAATACGCTAAAAATCAGCAGAAGATGCAGGAAGAGCAGATGAACCTTTACGCCAAGGCGGGCGTAAACCCTATGGCAAGCTGTTTGCCAATGGTCATCACAATGGTCATTCTGTTTGCTCTTATCCCTGTTATTTACGGACCTCTTACCTACGTTTCAAACGCAGATAAAGAGGAACTTACAGACTCAAACAACATGATATCGAATCTTTATGTTGTCAGTGCTGAGGTAAAAAGCAAGGATACTACTATAGAAAAGCTTATTGAAAAGTTTGAGAAAGACGGTGCTACTGAGGACGAAGCTTATGATAAGCTTGAAAAGCTTTTTACAGACAAGGACAAGTATCCAAAGTCTGCAAAGGCACTTTCTAATGACAACAAGATATCGAACGTTATGGATGCTATTAAGGCTCATAATGATATAGATACTTTTATTCTTAACGAGAATTACTTCTCCACAAACCTCATTCAGTCAAGACCTGAGCTTATGACTTTCGTTTTCACTGAAAAAGAGGGCGGACAGTATGCAGATGTGCTTCCAACAAGCGTAAAGGCTGCGGCTGAAGATTTCAACTACAGCATTTTCGGACTTTTCCTTGGAAAGATACCAACAATGAAGGATCTTTCATGCATTATCCCTATTGTATCAGCACTTTTGCAGCTTATAGTGACATTCGTTTCACAGCATTTTGCAAAGAAGAACAATCCTGACGCCGCTAATATGGGCGGAATGGGAATGAAGATAATGCTTTATGGTATGCCTATCTTCTCACTGTGGATCGGTTTCAGCTATCCGGCAGGTCTTGGTCTTTACTGGTGCTATTCTTCACTGTTTGCACTTGGACAGACTATCGTACTCAATAAAATCTACACACCTGAACACGTTGCAGAGCTTGTTCAGAAGGATATAGCAAAGCAGAAAAAGAAGGGCAAGCCTACTCTTATGGAGAAAATGGCTGAGGCTCAGATGATACAGGCTGGTAAGGATCCTGCTGAGATCAGAAAGTCACTTTCTGACGATGAGGATTACGATGAGCCTAAGAAGAAAACAAAGACGGAGCTTAAAGACGAGCAGAGAAGACGTCTTAACGAAGCCAGAAAGAGAATGGCTGAGAAATATGGCGACGAATATGACGATTCACAGGATTGACCTGTTGTTGACTAAACTTTTTTAGCGAGAGGAGCAGAAAAAAATGAAACAGATCTTTACAGCCGCAACTGTAGACGAAGCAAAGAACAAGGCGGCAGTTGAATTTGGAACAGAAGTAGAAAAGATCACTTTCACAGTTCTTGAAGAGCCTAAAAAGGGCTTTTTCGGAAAGATCAAGGGTGAGGCAAAGGTAGAAGCTGAATATGAGCCTGAAACAAAGGTAGAAACTGTAACTGAAAAAACAGAGGCTGTTGAAGAAAAGCCAGAAGTTCAGGAAGAAGTCAAGGCAGAGGCAGAGTGGAGCGACACTTTGCAGAAAAAGGCTGACTGTGCAAAGGAATATATACTCAATGTTATAAAGGCAATGGGCATAGAAGACACAGAGATCGAGGTAACAAAGCTTGAAAACGGCGCACTTTTTGAGATAAAGAGCGAAGAGTTCGAGAAGCTTATCGGCAAGAAGGGCGATATCCTCGATTCACTTCAGTATCTTGCATCACTTGTATGCAACAGGATAGACAGAGAATATTTCAGAATATCCACAGATTGCAATGGTTTCAGGGCAAGAAGAAAGACCCAGCTTGAAGAGCTTGCAAGAAAGATTGCAAACAACGTAAAGAGAAGCGGTCGTTCATCAGCTCTCGAGCCAATGAATCCATATGAGAGAAGAATCATTCACGCTGCTGTATCAGAGATCGAGGGTGTAACATCTCAGTCAAAGGGTGAAGAGCCATGGAGAAAGGTAATAATCAGCTCTACAACACCTAGAAAGTATGACAACAGAGGCGGCTACAAGAAGAACGGCGGCAGAAGAAGAAACAATAACAATCGCCGCTCAAAGGGTTTTGACATCACAACAAGCTTTGAAAAGGACTACAAGAAGCCAAAGCCAGAGGACACAATGAAGGATTCAGGTCTTTACTCAAAGATAGAGTTCTAAATTAAAAATGACAATAAGAAAACACGCTGAACAAAAATTCAGCGTGTTTTTTTGTGCATATATTCGTATTATAATTTTTTCTTTTTCATTTGACCCTTGTTGCGTGGATATTTTTCAGGCGTTTCAGATACTTTTCTTATAAGGATAAGCGTTCTGCCGTCGCCTGTTGGAAGTTCATAGTCAAAGACCTCTTCGACCTTTCCTCCCAGTATCTTAATAGCATTTTTAGCCTCTTTCAGCTCGTCATTTCCTCCTGAGCCTTTCAATGCAACGAAATATCCGCCGACTTTTACAAAAGGCAGGCAATACTCGCATAGGTCGCTGAGGTTTGCCACTGCTCTTGCTGTGGCAATGTCAAATTGTTCACGGCACTCTATGCTTCTGCCAAGCTCCTCTGCTCTGCCGTGTATGCAGGTCGCACCAAGGTCAAGACTGTCTGAAAGCTGTGCAAGAAAATTTATCCTCTTATTAAGGCTATCCAAAAGTGTAAGCTTTATATCGTCACGGACGATTTTCAGTGGACAGGACGGAAATCCTGCTCCTGTGCCGACATCTATTACCGTTGCATTTTCTTTTACCTCGAAAAGTGTGAAAGGATAAACGCTGTCAAAAAAATGCTTTATTGAAATTCCCTCAGGGTCAGTGATAGCAGTAAGATTTATTTTCTCGTTCCATTCACAAAGCAGATCTGCATAAGCTTCAAAGCGTGAATAATCACTGTCAGATATTGTTATATCATAATTATCAAAAAGCTTTATAAAATCGTCCTTAGAAATAAGCTTTGACATACTATTCCTCCCTATGGTCATTCTTTGATGAGAGCCATACCAAAAGCACACCCACGTCCGCAGGGTTTACTCCGCTGATTCGGCTTGCCTGACCAACTGATACAGGCTTTATCTTATTGAGCTTTTCAACTGCTTCAAGTCTAAGACTTTTTATATCATTATAGTCAATATCCGCAGGCAAAGCCTTTTTCTCCAGCTTTCGCATGGCCTCCACCTGTTCAAGCTGTATCTTTATATAGCCGTCATATTTTATCTGCAATTCTACCTGCTCTTTTACTTCTGCTGAAAGCTCAGGTCTTTCCTTATCGAAAGGAGCAAGACCGTCATATGACACCTGTGGTCTGCGGATAAGCTGAGCAAGCTTTATGCCGTTGTTGAGAGGGTCAGTGCCTACAGATTCAAGATAGGCATTTATCTCAGGATTTGGCGCAATATTTATTTTTGAAAAACGCTTTATCTCAGCGGCTATCTGTTCATTTTTGTCAAGCAAATGCTGATATCTTTCGTCTGAGATAAGCCCTATCTCATGACCTATAGGCGTGAGCCTTATGTCAGCGTTATCTTGTCTTAGCAAAAGTCTGTATTCGCTTCTTGATGTGAGCATTCTGTAAGGGTCTGAACAACCCTTTGTCACAAGGTCGTCAATAAGAGTGCCTATGTATGAGGATGCTCTGTCAAGAATAAGCTGTTTTCTGCCGAGAATTTTCAGTGCGGCATTTATGCCTGCGATAAGACCTTGTGCGGCGGCTTCTTCATATCCCGAAGTGCCGTTGAACTGACCTGCGCCGTAAAGACCGTCAAAAGCCTTGAACTCCAGCGTAGCAGAAAGCTCTGTAGGGTCGCAGCAATCATATTCTATGGCATAGGCGTTTCTCATTATCTCAACGTGTTCAAGTCCTTTTATAGTGTGCAAAAATTGAAGCTGAACGAACTCAGGCAGTGATGACGACATACCTTGCAGATAATATTCGTCAGTGTCAAGACCCATTGGCTCAATAAAAAGCTGATGCCTTGGCTTATCCGAAAATCTCATTATCTTGTCCTCAATAGACGGACAGTATCTTGGACCAATAGCGTGTATCCTACCCGAATATATAGGTGAAAGATGTATGTTATCTCTTATTACCTTGTGTGTTTCTTCATTTGTATAAGCAACATAGCATTTGACTTTATTTTCAAGTTTTTCATGATTATCAAAAGAAAATGGCGTTATATCATCGTCACCGCACTGAACTTCAAGCTTGTCAAAATCTATGGAACGCTTGTGTACACGGGCAGGAGTGCCTGTTTTGAAACGTCTTATGGTCATGCCTGCCTTTTTAAGACACTCTGTCAGACCAAGTGCAGGCAAAGTTGCGTCAGGGCCGCTTGAATATGATACTGCACCTACATGGACAGTGCCGCCAAGGTAAGTTCCCGTTGAGATCACAACAGCCTTGCAGTCATACTCAGTGCCAAGCTTTGTACGCACACCACGGACAGTTTTGCCGTCCTCCTCAAATAAAATATCAGTTATCTCAGCCTGCTTCAGATAAAGCCCGTCAGTATCTTCGATAGTCTTTTTCATAAGCTTATGATATTCAACACGGTCTATCTGCGCCCTCAGACTATGAACGGCAGGACCTTTTCCACGGTTGAGTATCCTGCTTTGCAGAAAAGTTTTATCCGCCGCCTTGCCCATTTCTCCGCCCAAAGCGTCTATCTCACGAACAAGATGTCCCTTTGCAGTTCCTCCTATAGAGGGATTGCATGGCATATTGGCAACACCGTCAAGTGTTATGGTAAAAAGTGCCGTCTTTAGTCCAAGGCGTGCCGCCGCCAAAGCCGCTTCACAGCCTGCGTGACCTGCACCTACCACAATAATATCAAAATATTCCTTTTGCATAATAAAACCACCTGTCTGAAAATAAGACCATATAAATTACTTTCCTACGCAGAATTTTGAAAATACCTCGTCTACCACCGCTTCTGTAGCTTTTTCTCCTGTCAGCTCCAAAAGTGCATTTGCGCCATTGTCTATCATCACAGTAACAGCGTCCAAAGTCTCTCCCATATCAAGGCTTTCAAGAGCCATGGCAAGATATTTTCTTGCACGTTCTGCACAGGCTATTTGACGCTCATTTGCAAAAATCGTGCTGTCAGCGTCATATCCGCCAATGCCTAAAAGCTTCTCTGCGGCTTTTTGAAGTTCTTCTCTGCCCTCGTCAAGCTTCGCAGAAATCTCTATCACATAGTCTGAATATTTTTCAAGCTGAGACCTTTCAACAACATTTTCAAGGTCAGACTTGTTGAGAACTATGATAACTTTCTTTCCAAGCTTTTTCACATATTCAAGAAGCTCCAAGTCTTCCTCGTCAAGCTCTCTTGAAATGTCGAAAACTTCTATTACAAGCATAGCGTTTTTAAGCTTTTTCTTTGCGATATCAACGCCTATTTTTTCAACTTCATCATCAGTTTCATGTATACCTGCAGTGTCGGAAAGCTTCAAAATAAGCTCGCCAAGCTTTGCACTTTCTTCGATAACATCTCGTGTAGTGCCTGCCACATTTGTGACTATGGAGCGGTCATATCCCAACAGCATATTCATGAGGGTCGATTTTCCAACATTCGGCTTGCCTGCGATAACAGTGTCAACACCGTTTTTCAGTATCATACCGCTGTCATGATCTGCTATTATTTTATCAAGCCCTGCCAAAGCGTTTTTAAGGCTCTCTCTGAGATTATCCTCAGATATCTCAGGCAAGTCCTCCTCTGGATAATCCACCCATGCCGCAAGCTCACCTAGTATTGTGACAAACTTTCTTGACATATCAGAAATCAGCCTGAAAAGCCTGCCCTCTTTTGTAAGATTTGCAGAATTAAGTGCATATTCTCCCTGAGCGGAGATAGTTTCCATTACGCCCTCAGCCTGAGTAAGTGAAAGCTTTCCGTTAAGAAAAGCCCTCTTTGTGAACTCGCCCCTCTGAGCAAGCTCTGCACCCTGTTCAATGCAAAGTCTGAGAACTTTTTTTGTAACATATATTCCGCCATGGCATGATATCTCGCAGACGTTTTCACCGGTGTATGACCTAGGCGCACGGAAAACCGTCAGAACACCGTCATCAACTTCTCTGCCGTTTTTGTCAACTATTTTTCCGTATGCACACGAATAGCCTGCCATGTTTTCAACACTTTTGCATGACAAAGGTTTAAAAACCTTTGCACCTATGCTTATGGCGTTTTCTCCGCTTATTCTTATGACTGATATACCGCCCTCAGCGAGTGGTGTCGAAACTGCACATATATCTTTCATTTTTACCTCTTTTTACTCCGACAGAGCCTTTCCCTGCCATGAATTTCTTCTTCCCATTTCCTTGTCTATTTCGTTCATAACGCAGAATTTTTTCAAACTCCACAAAGGTGCAACAAGGTCGTCCTTTGCACCGTCCCCTGTCACACGCTGTATTACTATCTCAGCAGGCAGAAGCTCCAACTGGTCGCAGACGATATTAACATACTCGTCCATATCCAAAGCCCGAAATTCTCCACGCTCATACATCTGCGCAAGCACAGTGCCTTTTAAAACGTGCAGAAGATGTATCTTAATGCTTTGTATATCAAGCTGACCGAGAGTTTTAGCCGTTTCAAGCATCATATCCCTATTCTCACCGGGAAGCCCGTCGATGATATGCACGCACACATTCACATCTCGTTTTCTCAGCATTTCATAGCCTTTGAGAAAATCCGCAAAAGTATGACAGCGGTTCATTTTCAAAGCCGTTTCATCATGGATAGTCTGTAAGCCAAGCTCCACTGTAAGAAAAGTCTTTTCCGCAAGCTCACCGAGCAGGTCGGCTTTTTCTTCGTTGATGCAATCTGCCCTTGTTGCGATAGAAAGCCCTGCCGTATTTTCAAATGACAGGGCTGTATAAAACATTTTTCTCAGCGTTTCAACGTCAGCATAGGTGTTTGAGCCTGCCTGAAAATACGGTATGCACAGCCCCTTGCTCCACTTCTTGCTCATTTTCTCCCTTATCTCTCTGTACTGAGTAAGGATATCCTCATGAGGGTCGCCTGCAAAATCTCCGCTCATTTTTGCCGAGCAGAACACACAGCCCCCCACACCTTTTGTGCCGTCTCTGTTCGGACAGCCAAGATCAATATTAAGCGGTATCTTGAAAACCTTAGTGCCGAACTTGTGCCTTAGATAATAATTGTAGGTTTGATATCTTTTATTGTCATCAGAATAGGGAAAAGGGTTATCAAATCTGCTATTCATCTGACGGTCCCTCAGTTTGCTCAGTGGTAGGTTCTGCAGTTTCTGTCGGCTGAGTTGTGGTCTCCGGTGCCTTTGTTGTGGTCGTGGTAGTAGTAGGACCAGGCTGTACTATAGGCTCAGTTTCGGTGACAGTATAGTAAGGCTTGTCATTATTTGTGGTAGTGGAAGCCGTTGAAGTCGTTGTGGTGCTTTTAGTTTCCTCTGGTCTGTCAATAGCAGTGGTAGTTGTTGTTTTTTTCTTGTCCTCTTTTTTCTTTGTGGTAGTTACTTCACCGTCCTGCGGTTTTGCAGTGGTGGTGATAACATTTTCGTCAGGATCATCACTGTCATTATTAGTCGGATGATCGAAGCTGTTGTGGTTAGAATCAGTATTGTCAGGCGTTTCCTTTATAGGGTCAGTGACCTTATTGCCGATACCATAAATAAGAGAGATACGCTCCTCAATAGCTTTCATGACGTCAGGAAAAGGTATACTATTATTATAAGAGTCCTCCAATGCCTGAGTGTAATCCCCTGAAAAGAAAGTCTTGAATGTTAAAGACAGACTGTTGTCCTCCACAATGTCGCTTCCTGAAACTGAAATAAAGAATATGCAGGCAAATAGCATTATGACCGCTATGGAAAGAAGATTTATAAAGCTGTAATGCTCCTCCAAATTCGTTTTGGCAAGCTCTTCAGCCGCTTCCTCCGCAGCCTCACATTCCTCCGGTATCTCATATTCATTGTCACCGTGAACGATATTGAATCGTGTAGTTTTCTTATCCATTAGTATTTTCCTCTTTTTATGCCGCATATTCCGCCGCAAGTGTTATAACGCTCACTGCAAAAACAAGCACTGTCATAATGGTCTTTGTTATCATAACTCTGCCATAAGCCGCCTGAGACTTCTGTGAAAGCTTTTTAAAAATCTTGTAGAAAGCCCTTTTTGCAGGTGGGCAGACAATAAAGAACGATATTACTATAAGGGTGATATTTTTCAGCACTGCACTTTTTACAGACACGCTCAAGGTGTATTTCACATTTACTCCTGCAAGTGCAAAGAGCCATTTTTTGTAGCCATAGAAGCTGTCAAAATAAAGTCCGCCAAAAATAACGAGAGCTGTCAGCACAAGATAGATATACTTCACAAGGTCAGGCAGCTTTGAAAGCGGTTTTTCAAGAAACAGCTTTTCAAGGATACAAAGCACTGCCGTACAAAGTCCGACGATAATGAAATTCACCTTTGCCTGATACCATATAGAAAGAGCCAGACCGCAAAGTATATAGCACACAAAAGTAAAGACCTTGTTCATGTTTTTTTTGCAGCAGAAAACCTCGCTGAAAAAGTCAACAACAGTTGTATTGAAGCTTTTTATCATACCAGTGAAAAGTCCGTCAGCCTCAATGTTTGTGTAGTTGTCAGGATAAACAAAGCCGTTTGTAAGACCAAGACCCTTTGCCATATCCGAAAGTCCTGTGAAAAGAAAATAATACTGAGCCAAGAATGACAGCATACCAAGCCAACAGCCAAGGGTAGTTATCTCTTTGCCGTTAAGTCCTGCAAGCTTTATCTGTTCAAAAACGCCTGCAAGAAGCACCACCTTGCCAAAACCAAAAACTATCTTATTAAGTCCCTGGTTGAGCTTTGCTCCTGTGATCTCACGATGCCTTATCTGTGGCTCAATATCACCGTATCTCACAAGAGGTCCCACAAGCATGAAATGCAGTGACACCATATAAGTCAAAAGGCAGAAAACGTTTTTTTCTGCTTTGCAGTTGCCCTTGAAAACGTCATAGACATAAGAAATTCCTCTGAGCATATAATAACCCATACCAAGTGGAAGTATGGCGGCGTCAAAACTGAGCTTCTTTACCTTATTATAAAGGATATTCTGACCGAATATTAGCATAAGAGATACGTTCATTATAATATCCAGCACTAAAAATATCCTGCAAAGGGCTTTGTTCTCACGGTTTTTTGAAATAATAAGACCAAATATCCAATCGAGGATAACTGACAGGAAAATAAGACAGAACACAAAAGGTCTGCCCCAACTGAAAAACAGCAGGGAACAAACTATCAGAATGAGGTTTTTATATTCTGCACTTCTGTCGAAAAGCGAAATAATGGTCATTATCGGGAACATTCCCAGTATAAATATAAGATCGGAATAAACCAAAATAAATTGCTCCTTAATATTTCTATATGTTAAGATATTTTTATATTTCTTTTGCTTATGATTTATACCTATAATTTTATCACAATTCACTAAATATAGCAAGCAAAATTATAAAGAAAATCTAAATTTTTCAGTTTTCTTCAAAAAGTATTTGCAATTAATAAAAACTGTGGTATAATTATAGTAAAGAAATGTGCAATTCTACTTGGGGAAGGAGTGGCAGAGTTGGCTTCAATTTTAGTTACAGGAGCAAGCGGAATGATAGGCTTGTACCTTACATCCAGCTTACTGCACAAAAAGCATCGTGTATTCGGTATAGATACACGCAAAAATGAGTTTATTGGAACTGATCCAAACTATACTTTTATCCAGTGTGATATTACAGATAAGGACGCTATTACAAATGTAATCGATAGTAACAAGATCGACGTTGTCGTGCATCTGGCAAATTCTGTAGATAACGATATAGATCCATATGTAACAGACGCTGAGATGAAAAAGAGCAAGATATGTGATAAGTTCATATATGCGGCTGCAAACAAGGCTGAGGTAAGGAGCTTTATCCTGCTCAGCACAACAGCAATATATGGTGTACAGAAAGGCAGAGAACCAATAAGGGAAACTGCTCCTGAAAAGGGAAATTCAAACTATGCGGATCTTAAGATGACATCTGAGAAGATAATGCAGAAGGAATTTAAAAAGTCTGAAACTATACCTGTTATTGCCAGAGTAGCTCCTATTTATGATGCTGAGTATACACAAAATCTGAGGGACAGAGTATTTGACGCAAAGGAAAATGTTGCATACATATTCAATGATGGAGAATACGGTTTTTCATTCTGTTGTGTATTCAATCTTATCGACTTTATAAATGGTATTATCAATGTACCGTCAGGAAGATATGAGGGAATCTACAATCTTGCTGATTCAAGGCTGATAACGGCAAAAGAGATAATTGATTATGAAAAGGAACATCACCGCATAGGTGCAGTTATCCAGAAATCACCTGGAATGGGACTAAGCATCAACAAAGGTAAGATGAAAACTGATTATCGCTATTTTGACCCATCTATCACATTCAACAACTGGAACATAGACAATACAAGGGCAAAGAGAATAGCACCTTTCAGATGGACACTTTCAAACACAAAATAAACTCACAAAGGCAGTCCTAGGGCTGCCTTTTTTGTATTGTTCCATGTGGAACATTTGATAAAACAGGAGAACTAAGATATCATGGAAAGCAATAGGTTAGTTAAAATATTATGTGTTGTCTGTGCGGCAGGCTGTTGTCTTTCCTCTTGCGGAAACACAGGGGAAGAAAAGCCCAAAAAGCTTTCAAGCGTCAGCACAGGAGTCACCACAACTGTGACCACAAATAAAAAGTCTGCCGAAACTATCACGGGTTCAGTGACTACTATACAAACAGCAGCGACTTGTACAAAGATAGTTTTCGATGGCGGCTATACCCTTTTTGCAAATGTGCAGGGGGGATATACTCTTATAAACAGTTCAAATGAGATAGTGAACTCTTTTGAGATAACCGATGATAACGGTGATAAGCTTGTACTGACCTGTGACGGAAATACTGTCACTGTCACTAAAAACGGAAAAAAGGTCAACTCGTTCAGTTATAAAGGCACAAGGATAATAATATCAGCCAACGAGGTCTACTATGCAAACACAAAGGTGACATATATTGACGAAAGCTTCAGCAACTTTAACGTAACTGACAAGGTGACTATAAGGTGTATCGCAGAGAATAAGTTTGAGATTGTAAAAGACGGCAAGACAGTAAAGAAAGCTACTGTAAAAGATGTGAACGGCTCAAAGTATGTGCTTGAAGCCATGGATAAGGGCATGGAGATAACGAACACTGATAATGAGCTTATGGAATCCATAGTGGTAGGCAATAACTACATAAGCGTGTCAGGGGATAAGGTTATCATAAACGGAAAGACCATGCGGCCACCTCACAGTGCAGATATAAAAGCTGTGACTACAACTGTTACTACAACAACGACAACGGCTACTACTACCACAACGACTTCAAAGAAAACTGAAAAGAAAACAGAAACGCAAACTGAAACTGTTACCGAGCCTGTGCAGGAAGAACAGCCCTCTGCTCCTCAGCCTGCCGAGCCTACTGAACCTGATTCAAGCACGAATATGTCAAATAGAAATCTTTCTGCTGAAACATCTGAAATGCTTGGCTATGTAAATGAAGTCAGAAAACAGTATGGTTTAAGAGAGCTTGAGGGACTTGAACTTCTCGACTCTGCGGCAGATGTGCGAGCGAACGAACTTCTGGAAAATTATTCTCATGACAGACCTGACGGCAATTCATACATCACAGCTATAGAAGAAACTGACCTTCCTGAATGGCGTGCGGCGGCTGAAAATATCGCATATGGTATGAACAGCATGACCACAGTAAAAGAAGCCTTTGACGCATGGATGGACTCGCCGCCTCATAGAGAAAATATCCTCAACCCTGATGTGCATTACATGGCGTGTGCAAAAGCCACAAAGTCAGAAAACGGGGAATACACCTATTGGGAACAGCTTTTTTACAGCGATATATAAAAAAAATTTGGACAGACTTTTGAGCCTGTCCAATTTTTTTGTTCCATGTGGAACATTTTATTCTGCCTGCTTCTCCGATGGTATCTTTATAATATATTCGATATAATCCTCGTGGTCAATACGTTTTGCGTCAGCGTTCACTCCTGCCATTCTCATAACATCTATCGCCTTATTGACACTGTTGAAAAACAATCTAACATCTTTTAACATAGCCGCTCTTTTGTGATAGCTTGCACGCTTTTCATCATCTTTCAGAAGCTTGGCAATATATTTTTCCAATGTGTCAACTGTCCACCCACTTTCAGCCGCTTTGTTCAACACAGCGAGCCTGCGGTCACTATCTGTGATCTTTAGCAAAGCCCTTGCGTGACGTTCTGACATATTGTTATCGAGAATTATTTTGCGTTCCTCAGTGTTAAGTTTCAGAATACGAAGTTTGTTTGCAACTGTGGATTGAGCAAGTCCCAGACGAATAGCCGCAGATTCCTGAGTCATGCCATATTTTGTGATGAGCTGAGAGATCGCTTCGGCTTCTTCAAAAAAGTTCAGGTCACAACGTTGGATATTCTCTATAAGTGCAATGACCTGCGAACGTTCCTCTGTGGCATTGATAAGTATACACGGCACTGACCTTAGTCCTGCAAGCTTTGCCGCACGCAAACGTCGCTCACCTGACACAAGCTCAAAAGTGCCTTTTACACGCCGCACTGTGAGAGGTTGTATGATCCCGTCCTGAGAAATGCTTTTTGCAAGGCTTGTTAGTTCGGCAGGTGAGAAATATCGTCTTGGCTGAACAGGGTTCGGCCTTATCTCTCCTATGGAAATGTCGATTATTTTGCCTAACGTCTGATATGGTGAAGCCCTTTGTGATTCGTCAGTTTCTTCGCTGAAAGCTTTTGTTAATGTTTTTGGGAAAATGCTCATTTTTATACCTCCGTTTCGTTTTAAAATAATCATAACACTTCACGATCTTCAATGCTATATTTTATTCAGAAAACTTTTCTGCTCTTTATGACCTTGATTTTGATATTGATACTTTATTCTTTGTATTATTTTCTAAATTGTCATGGACTTTGTCGGATAAAGTAAAAATCTGATTTGTTCCATGTGGAACATTTTCAAGAAAATTTGTAAAAGGGTCTTTTCAAAAGTGAAAAATTGTAGTATAATAAATATGATATAATTCTACTAAGAAAAGAGGTCAAGAATATGGGAAAAATAATTGCCGTTTCAAATCAGAAAGGCGGCGTTGGAAAATCTACTACTGTTGTAAATCTTGCAGCGGTTTTTGGACTAAAGGGCAAAAAAGTCCTGATCGTTGACTTTGACCCACAGGGCAATACTACCACAAGCTTTGGTATAAAGAAAAAAAGTATCAGAAATACAGTGTTTGATGTAATATTTGAAGAATGTTCGATATTTGAAGCTGTCGTGCCAACTTCCTGCCGTGGAGTTTCAGTTGTGCCGACAACTCAGGACCTTTCAGGTGCATCTGTGTCACTTGTGAATGAAAAAGACAGAGCAATGAAGCTTCGCAACGCTCTTATGCCTGCAAAAGAATTTTATGACTACATATTTATAGATTGTCCCCCAACTCTCGATATGCTCACAATAAATGCACTTGCGGCGGCTGATTCTGTACTTATCCCTCTCCAATGTGAGTTTCTTTCTTTGGAGGGTCTTGTTGAGCTTCACAATACTATCAACAGAGTAAAAGTTTCTTTCAATCCTGACCTTGATATTGAGGGCATTTTGTTTACAATGTGCGTTGAAAGATACAAGATAACAGGTCAGATAATAAGCGAGGTCAAAAAGCACTTTGCAAAGGAAGTCTTTGAAACTACCATACCGAGAAACGTTGCCTTGTCGGAAGCACCAAGCTTTGGTGAGCCGGCTATTTATTATGATAAGAAGGCAAAAGGCTCAAAGGCATATGAAAATCTTGCAAAAGAAATAGCTAAAAGAGAAAAGAAAAAAGCGGCAAAGAATAAAGAAAAATAATGTTCCACATGGAACATTGTATCTTATAATGTGAAAGGAAAATACAATGGCTAAAAAAAGCAAAATGGACAGAGGCTTGGATAGCCTGTTCTTTGATAATTCTATAGATGAGATCGCACGATCTGATAGTGAATCGGTAAAAAATGATGATGGCGAAAATGGCATTTCCACAGTAAGGATATCTCTTATTGAGCCTGACAAAAATCAGCCGCGTTCTGAGTTCGACGAGGACGCTCTTAATGAGCTTGCGGAAAATATCAGACAGCATGGCGTTTTGCAGCCTATACTTGTAAGACCTCTTGACAATGGAGGATATAAGATAGTTGCAGGCGAGCGCAGGTGGCGTGCGGCACGTCTGGCTGGACTTGATGAGATACCTGTTTATATAAAGGAGCTTACAGATCTTGAAGCCGCTGAGATATCCCTTATTGAAAATATCCAGCGTAAAGACCTTACACCTCTTGAGGAGGCTGCAGCTTATCAGACTCTTATGGAAACCTATGGTCTTACTCAGCAACAGGTGGCAGAAGCTGTTGGACGTTCACGTTCCGCTGTGGCAAACTCTATCAGACTTCTTTCCCTTAGCGAAAATGTGCAGGAAATGCTCCGTGACAAAAAGCTCACCGAGGGTCACGCAAAGGTGCTTGCAGGCGTTGCGGATAAGGATACTCAGGAGAAGCTTGCCGCAGAGTGTATAGAAAATGGCTGGACGGTAAGAGAGCTTGAAAAAGCTATCGCCGTTTTGGAAACAAATAAAAAAGCTGAAAAGAAAATAAAGCGTACTATTACAAATCCTATGTATACTGAGTTTGAGATAAGAGTAAATCAAGCTACCGATAAGCTTCGTGTAAGTTTAAGCGAGGATAAAAAAGGCGGCTCAAAGCTTGATGTAAAATTCAGCTCTGATGTTGATGTGGATAAGATACTCAATGCCCTCGCCGAACTTCTTATGAACTGCTAGTTTTATACTTTATATATATGAAAAATGTCTGTTTCGGCAGGCATTTTTTTTATCTATGTAATACAGCACGTCTGAAATATGAGGAAGTCATAACTAACCGAAAATAGGGGGTTTACAGCGTATAAATCAAGAAAAAATGTGGTAAAAGGTCTTTACAAATTGAAAAATAAGTGGTATACTATAAGAGTTAAAACAGATGTATCCTGAGAAAGTTTGTTACAGCTTACTTTTGAAGAAAATATCTGCTGTCCTTAAACAGACGTGCTTGAAAAAGTACGCTAAAAAGGAAATTTGAGTTTTGAGCTTTTGCTTGAAATATCGAGAAAGGAATGATTCTAAAATGGCAAGAAAAATGAAAACCATGGACGGAAACAACGCTGCTGCTTGGGCGTCATACCCATTTACAGAAGTTGCTGCTATCTATCCAATCACACCATCATCTGTTATGGCAGAAGTAACAGACCAGTGGGCTGCCAAGGGTAAGGAAAACCTGTTTGGCACTCCTGTAAAGCTTGCAGAAATGCAGTCTGAGGCAGGTGCTTCAGGTACAGTACACGGCTCACTTGCAGCCGGTGCGCTCACAACAACATATACAGCATCACAGGGACTTCTTCTTATGATCCCTAACCTGTATAAGATCGCAGGTGAGCTTCTCCCTTGCGTTATCCATGTATCTGCAAGATGTGTAGCTTCACACGCACTTAATATTTTCGGCGACCATTCTGACATCTATGCTTGCCGTCAGACAGGTTTTGCTATGCTTTGTTCTTCAAATGTACAGGAGGTAATGGACCTGGGTACAGTTGCTCACCTCTCAACTATCGAGGGCAGAGTACCATTCATCCACTTCTTTGACGGATTCAGAACATCTCACGAGATCCAGAAGATCGAGACATGGGATATGGAAGACGTAAGAGATATGGTTGACTTCGAGAAGGTGGAGGAGTTCAGAAAGAGAGCTCTTAACCCTGAGCATCCTGTACTTAGAGGTACAGCTCAGAACCCTGATATCTTCTTCCAGGCAAGAGAAGCTTGTAACCCATACTATGACGCTATCCCTGGTATCGTAGAGGATTACATGAACAAGGTAAACGAAAAGATCGGCACAAACTACAAGCTGTTCAACTACTACGGCGCACCAGACGCTACACACGTTATCGTAGCTATGGGTTCTGTTTGTGACACTATCGAAGAAACAATTGATTACCTCAACGAGAAGGAAGGCACAAAGCTCGGTCTTGTTAAGGTTAGACTTTACAGACCTTTCCGTGCTGACAAGCTCGTTGAAGCTATCCCTTCAACTTGTGAGCAGATCTCAGTTCTTGACAGAACTAAGGAGCCAGGTTCTGAGGGCGAGCCTCTTTATCTTGACGTTGTTGCTGCTCTTAAGGGTACACAGTTTCATGATGTAGCTATCGCTTCAGGCAGATATGGTCTTGGTTCTAAGGATACAACTCCTGCACAGATCAAGGCTGTTTACTGGAATGCAAGCTGGAAGGATACATATAAGCCAAGATTTACTATCGGTATCGAAGACGACGTTACAAACCTCTCTCTCGAAACTGAGGGCAAGCTTGACTCTGCTCCAGCAGGCACAACTGCTTGTAAGTTCTGGGGTCTTGGCGCTGACGGTACTGTTGGTGCAAACAAGAACTCTATCAAGATCATTGGTGACCATACAGATCTGTATGCTCAGGCATACTTTGCATATGACTCTAAGAAGTCAGGCGGTGTAACAGTTTCTCACCTGAGATTCGGTAAGACACCTATCAAGTCAACATACCTTATCAATCAGGCTGACTTTGTTGCTTGTCATAACGAGTCTTATATCACTAAGTACAACATGGTACAGGATATCAAGCCAGGCGGAACATTCCTTCTGAACTGCCAGTGGGAGCATGAAGAGCTGGATAAGCACCTCCCAGGTCAGGTAAAGAGATATATCGCTGAGAACAATATCAAGTTCTATACTATCAACGGCGTTAAGATCGGTAAGGAGATCGGTCTGGGCAACAGAATAAACACTGTTCTTCAGTCTGCATTCTTCAAGCTTGCTAACATCATTCCTATCGACGACGCTATCAAGTACATGAAGGACGCTGCTACAGCTTCTTATTCTAAGAAGGGCGACGCTATCGTTAAGATGAACCATGACGCTATCGACGCTGGATGTCAGCAGGTTCACGAAGTTAAGGTTCCTGCATCTTGGAAGAAGTGCAAGGATACTCCAATGGGTATGCCTGCCGCTAAGTGCGCAGATAAGACACTTCAGGACTTCGTAAACAACATTCAGATCCCTTGCAACGCTCAGGAGGGCGACAAGCTCCCTGTTTCAACATTCACAGGTATGGCAGATGGCACATTCCCACAGGGTTCTGCTGCATTTGAGAAGAGAGGTATCGCTGTTGACGTTCCTGCATGGAATGGTGACAACTGTATCCAGTGTAACTTCTGTTCATATGTATGTCCACACGCAGTTATCAGACCTGTTGTAATGACAGACGCTGAGCTGAAGAAGGCTCCTAAGCTTGCTCAGGAGAAGGCAGTAGCTATGACAGGTATGCCTGGTTACAACTTCGTAATGACAATGTCTGCTCTGGACTGCACAGGCTGCGGTTCTTGCGTAAATGTTTGTCCTGGTAAGAAGGGCAACAAGGCTCTCAGCATGATGCCACTTGAAACTCAGCTCGCTGAGCAGGAAGTATTCAACTATGGTCTTACACTTGCTGAAAAGCCAGAAGTATTCGAGAAGTTCAAGGCAACAACAGTTAAGGGCTCACAGTTCAAGCAGCCACTGCTTGAATTCTCAGGCGCTTGCGCAGGCTGCGGTGAAACACCTTATGCTAAGCTCATCACACAGCTCTTTGGTGACAGAATGTACATTGCTAACGCAACAGGCTGCTCATCAATTTGGGGTGGTTCTGCTCCTTCAACTCCATACACAGTAAACAAGGACGGCAAGGGTCCAGCTTGGGCTAACTCACTGTTCGAGGATAACGCTGAGTATGGTTACGGTATGTACCTTGCACAGTCAACTATCAGAAACAGAACTATCGCTAAGGTTCTTGAACTGTCTAAGACAACTAAGGCAGCAGCTCTCAAGAAGGCTTGCGAAGAGTATCTTGAAACAGTAGACGACGGCGAGAAGAACTCACCAGCTACAGATAACCTTATTGCTGCTCTTAAGAAGACAAAGAACAAGGCTACTGAGGAGATCCTTAAGGACGCTGACTATCTGAGAAAGAAGTCAATGTGGATCTTCGGCGGCGACGGCTGGGCTTACGATATCGGATTCTCAGGCGTTGACCACGTTATCGCTCAGGGTCAGGACGTAAACATCTTCGTATTCGATACTGAGGTTTACTCAAATACAGGCGGACAGTCATCTAAGTCAACTCCAACAGGTGCTATCGCTCAGTTCGCAGCAGCTGGTAAGGAAGTTAAGAAGAAGGATCTCGCAGGTATCGCAATGTCTTACGGCTATGTATATGTAGCTCACGTTGCAATGGGTGCTGATTACAATCAGTGCATCAAGGCTATCCACGAGGCAGAGTCTTATCACGGTCCTTCAATCATCATCGGTTATGCTCCATGTATCAACCATGGTATCAAGGGTGGTATGTCAATCGCTCAGACAGAGGAGAAGAAGGCTGTTCAGGCTGGTTACTGGCATCTGTACAGATTCGACCCACGTCTTAAGGCAGAGGGCAAGAATCCATTTATCCTTGATTCTAAGGCTCCAACAGCTGACTATAAGGACTTCATCATGGGCGAGGTACGTTACAACGCACTTGCTAGACAGAATCCTGAGAGAGCTGAGAAGCTCTTTGGTAAGGCTGTTCAGAACGCTAAGGACAGATATGATTATCTGCTCAGATACGCTAAGCTTTACAATACTGAGGAAAAGTAATCTAAATTACTATAAAAAAGACGCTCATGCACTTCGGTGCGTGGGCGCTCTTTTTTTTACCACAAAAAAAGGGTACTGCCACGTTGACAGTACCCTTTATATATGCAGTGGCGAATAGCGTTCGACCGTTTCTTTTATCGCATGGTTAAAATATTATGGACTACATATCCTTTTTGATAAGATAAGTTTTCAGTATAGCCGCAGTTGTCTTTGCGTCAGGGAGCTTGTTTTCCATGACCATTTTGTAAGCTTCTTCAAGAGGCATTTTTGTTACGTCAAGGAACTCGCCCTCGTCAAGGTGCTGCTCACCGAAATCAAGTCCCTCTGCCATATACATATGGATTATCTCGGTATCATAAGCCACTGTAGGATAAATACAGCCAAGATAAGTCATTTTTTCTGCCGTTGCACCTATCTCCTCTTTAAGCTCACGCCTTCCGCACTCCAAATGATCTTCACCGTATTCAAGCTTTCCTGCAGGTATCTCCATAAGTGCGGTCTTAAAAGGATAGCGGAACTGCTTCACAAAATAAACATTCTCGTCCTCGTCAAGAGCAACGATGCAAACTCCGCCGGGGTGATGAATGACCTCTCTAAGCGTCTTGTAGCCGTTTTCAAGCTCCACTTCATCACAAGTCAGGTGAACGACCCTGCCCTTGTATATCTCTTTTTCACTGATAGTTTTTTCGTTCTGATACATTTTATATCCTCCCTTTCAGGTTTATGCGTTCTTTTCAACAGGCTGAGCTTCTTCTTTTTTCTTTCTGCCTGTAAATCTCACTGCGCCAAGGTAAACGATAAGCGAGCCGAAGCCAACGGCTGTTATTACCTTGCCCCAGAAAAGTCCCTTTGTTTCATATGTGAACTGGATGTCGTTTGAACCCGCAGGACAAAGCACAGCCATAAAGCCGTAATCCACCTTTTCTATTTCCACGTCCTGACCATTCACCTTTGCGCTCCAGCCGTCATCATATGGAACTGAGAAGAACACAAGGTTATCCTTGTCAAGGTCGATCTTGGCGTTGAAGCCGTAAGAATCATAACTGAATGATGAACAACTGTTTGCACGTCTGTCAAGGCAGTTCTGATAATACTGATCTGTTGAGTAGTCAGTACCCTTAAAGCTGTAGTAGCTGAGAATATTATTGTATTTTGCAGCCTGCTCAGGGGTAAGCACAAGGGCTTTCATGAGCATTGAGGTCTTGTCTACCTCTGAAGCCTTCTGAATGTCGCTGTCAAGGCAGTAGTAATCATATGTGAAGCCCATTGGTACATAATATTTGTTTTCGTAAATGTTGAAACCGTTCTGAGTATCAACATATTCAAAGCCGTAGAGATTTGCAAGAGTTTCAGGCTTCGATACCTCTGTGATACCTTTTCTCTCACTTTCAGTAAGTTCATTGAAATAGTATTTTACGGAAAACAGGCTTCTTAGTGGATAGACCTTAGTTTCCATTCTTGATGCAACATCTCTCGTTTGTCCGATAGAGCTGTAGAAATCCATGATAGATGTTGAAACAACGCTGTGGAAGCATCTCATTGATGAAAGCTTCCAGAACATACACCAGTTGTCGACATTTTCTGAGGTATCTATTCTGTAAAAATTGTTGTCAGCATTGTAGTTCTCTGATCCAGACTCCAGCTTATCCATGTTGATGTTGTCGCCACCGTTTATTGCTCTGTTGATGTAGTCGGTGTTGTCAGTACCCTGGCTTACGCCGTATACGATAGAAGAAGTCATGCAGATGACCACCGCAACCGCCGTCATTGCAGAAGCGATCTTCATGTAGTCGAGCTTCTTCTCTGCGACCACATATATAAGCGTGCCAAGCATTATTATCATTACTATGGTAACGATAGCCTGAATGTAGTAGAGTTCAATATATTCAGGGACTTTGCCATAGGATACAACGCCGTTTTCGCTTGTCGGAAGCAGACCGATGCCAATAAATATCGCACATACTACACAAACAGGCACAAATCCCTTTTTCAGATCGTCCTTGTTTTCTGCGATGACCTTTGCTGTCATAAGGCACATAAGCAGTATAGGCATATAATACCATCTTGCATAATATGACGCATTGAAAAGGACGAAAGAGGAGTTCAATATAGGCACGCAAGCCATTATGCCGAACACGATAATAGCCTTTGTAAGCCAACTGTCTTTGCCTTTTTTTCTCGTTCTCATAAACGCTATAACGCCTGCCATTGAGAACATAGGCAGATAGCCTGCCATTGAAGCCCATCTTGCCTTGTCTGAGTTAAGGATATTTATTCTTGCAGGCATATCGGAAAGCATAAAGAACGATTGGATAATTCTTGGTATTCTTACATTTTCACCGTATATAACAAGGTCAAGTCCATAAAGTCTTTCGTTTACACGGTAGTTGCCCATTACGCTCAGCGCTGACGGCAGGAAGATAACAGCGGATATCATCACACCGATAACAGCCTCAAGGATAAGCAGACCGAACTTCTTCATGTCAATTTCAAAGTCCTTGTCTAGGCATCTCAGGAAGAAGTAGATAATAACGAATACGACCTCGCAGGCAAAGAAGAAATAGCTTATGGTCGCACATATAGCTACCGCTACCGCAAACGGACCCTTCTTGTTCTTTTGAACCAACAGTTCAAATCCTAAAAGCATGAGAGGGAAGAACGCCGTTGCGTCGTGGAAGTGGTTGAAGAAAACGTTGTAGGTCTGGAAGCCTGAGAAAGCGTAAAGCAGACCGCCTATAAAGCAGGCGCTTGTATTGTCAACAAAAAATCTGATGTAAGCGTAGGCTGTTATTGCGGCGATAGCCGTTTTCAGCGCAAGGAGCCATGGTATCAGATAAGGCACTGCACCTGACGGGAAAAGTGTAGTGAGCCAGAAAAATGGCGAGCCAAGGAGATAGAAAGCATATGAGCCAACAAAGCTCGAGCCTAAGTCCGTTCCCCAATCCCAGCCCATGTTTCCGCTGCGAACAGCGTCATGACAGTGCTGATAGAACATCATCTGCTGTGAGTTGAAGTCGCCATAGTAGAGAAAGATGCCCTTGTTCACTATCATAGACGGAATGAACGAGATCATCATGCCGATAAAAGCCACCGCAAACAGCAGCAGATACTTTTCTTTTGGCTTGCTGTCAGGGCTTTTTAGAAGTCCGTTTTTCTTAAACATTGTCTTGTCCTCTTTTTCTTTACTGATAATATATTGGTAAAAAACCATACACAATTCATTATAACACAGCTACATATAAAAATCAACATTTTAAACAGTCTTTAGAACGATTTTGAATAAAAAAGCTCATATGCAATAAGCACATGAGCCAGTCTGTTGCAAAAATGTCAAATCAATGGGCGAACACTGTTCGCCCCTACATACAAACAACGTGAATATGCAAAAGCATATGAGCATAGTTACAATATTATTTATTCCCTTTTCTCTGAACAATGAAGATACCCGAGCATACAAGGATAAGTGCGGCTATCCCCTGAACGCCAAAAATTCCTTTTTCACCAAGCAGGATAGTTGAAAGCAGCACTCCGCACACAGGGTTCATAAAGCCGAAAATTGCCACCTTTGAAACAGGGTTGTGCTTCAAAAGCACTGCCCACAGAGAATATGCCGCCGCTGATACAAAGGCAAGATACAAAAGCATCAAAAAAGCCTTTGCGCTCATGTGACCAAGCCTGCCGCCCATTAAAAAGCCTATGACAGTGAGAACTGCTCCACCGAAAACGAACTGCCAGCCGCTAAGCATAACAGGGTCTTCTGTTTCGGAATAGCGCTTCATATACACCGATGAAAAAGCGTATGCACAGGTGCAAAGAAAAATAAATCCGTCCCCGAGAAAATTGAAGCTTACCCCCGAAAGTCCCCCGAGATTTATAATGATTATCCCCGAAAAACCAAATATACAGCCTGCTATTTTCACAGCGGTGAGCTTTTCAAGCTTGTATAAAAGCGATGACACAAGTATCGCAATAAAAACGTTCGCCCCAACTATTATCGCTGCCTTTACCCCCGTTGTGTGGGCAAGACCTATGTAGTAGAAAAAATACTGCAAAATTGTCTGAAAAAGGCTTATTATCATGATCTTTGGTATGGAAGTCTTTGTTGGCAGGAGAATTTTTCTCTCCGCTCCGCTTCCCATGGCAAGAGCCATTAGCCCTGCCACAAAAAATCTTATGCCCCCAAACACAAGCTGAGAGCCGCTGTCATTGGTGGTTATGTTCATAAGGCTGTAGCCTATTTTAACGCAGGAAAATGCACTTCCCCACAGCATACAGCATATGGACGCAAGGACAGCCACTACCCATGTTTTTGTCAGAATATCTTTTTTCTCGTTCATACATTATCCTATCTATAGCAAATTGTGGATCTTCACAGAAAGACCGCAACGGCGTAAAATGCTGCTGCGGTCGAAAGTTACTTTTTGTCTTTTTTTGCTTTCTTTTCCTTTTTGCGTTTCTTCTTGTTTTCCTTTATTATCTTCAAAGGGTCGCCGAAACGTTCCTTATCGTCCTTGACAGGCTCGATAGTTTCGCTCTTTGTCATGATATCCGTCATTTGCTGTAAAAGCATCGACTCCTCGAACATATCCACAGCTTCCTCGCAGGTGTCAGCCTTGCCGTCCACAAGAAACTGTTTTATCTGCTGAACGTTCTTCATATAGTCAAGTGACATGAAAGGCACTCTCTTTTCAAGAGCCTTGTAGTAATCATCTCTCTGACGTTCTACCTGCTTTATTCTGTCATCAAGCATTATTATCTGTTCGTTTATGCCCTCGTTCACTTCAACCTGCTTCTGTTCAGCAGCAGTAAGTCTATATTTGTTGAGAGCGATACCGAAAACGCCTACACCGATAAAAATAAGTGCACCTGCAATAATGCCCACTATAATAAGCTTTGTGCCAAGGAGCAGCCACAGCAGCAGGAAAGCCGCCACGCCAATAGCCGCACTTATGCCCACAGCCTTAACGATCTTATTTTTTATATTGAAGTTTTTGACAACATAGTCGTTGTCATGGATATAGGTTTTGAGATATTCCTTGTTTTCCTTGCTGACCGTTACAGCGTCCTCAAACTCAAAATATCTTTCAAAGTATTCGGCAGCACGGTCAATTTTTTCAAGCTCAGTTTCGTTAGCCATATATACTCCCTCAGATCACGAAAAAAATTTCTAAAAGCAGAACCTTTTAGTCTTTTGCGTGGTGCGTGATAGTGAACACTGCACAAATAACACGCTTTATTTCCCACCATATTACTACAATTATAACACACGGCATGATCTTTGTCAACTATATTAAGCATAGTTTTCGTAAAAATAAGACACGGACTTCTGTAATTAGATTTTTATAGACAGGTAAAAAAGAGGACGAACACAGTCCGTCCGTCCTCCGATATGCTTAAGTATTTTACTCTGCTGTTTCGTTGTTTGTAACAGCAATGTCAGGAGCTTCGCCCTTTTCAGCAGCTTCTTTAGCCGCCTTGCGCTCCTTTGCTACCCTTATGAGAGTCTGCTTGATAGACTCCAGCATTTCCTGAGTGAAAGGAAGGTTCTCGCCAAATGGGTTTACAACAAAGCCCTGTACCTTTGGCGTCTGCTCAGTGAGAGCAGCTATATCCTGAAATCTCATTGCAAAGCTCTGGAATGGTTTGTCATACTGGAGTTTTTTAGCTTCCTCTGGGGAAGTGAAAACAGGGAAAAATGTGCCGTTTGTTTTGTTGTTGTTGAGAAGAATGAACTTAGCCTTGCTCTTGTCCTCAAAATTAACATGGTTTTCAGCGTCGGCAACAAGCTCTGTTGTCTTTTCTACCATTGCAGGCACGAGAAATGTGCAGGCAAGTGCTGTGTTTATTACCTTGTTTTGAGTTTCGGCACAGAAATTCTTTCTCATTTCTGCGATAGCTTCTATAAGCTTAGGGTTGTTGTCGAAATTTGGTTTCTGATTGTTAGCCTTGAGTTCTGCCATTTTTAATTACTCCTTGTCTGTTTCTTCAAGATTTGTTTCGATTATAAATTTAGGTCTAGCCTTTGTTTCCAAATAGATCTTGCCTATATATTCTCCGATAATGCCTATAGCCAAAAGCTGAAGTCCGCCTATCGCCCATATAGACGTGATAGTTGAAGCCCAGCCCTGAACAGTGTGTCCCACTGCCCATGTTATAAGGAAATATATAAGCATTATAAGTGATACTAAAAATACTATTATACCGATAGTGGTGATAAATCTTATAGGCTTTACAGAAAGTGAGGTTATTCCCTCAACTGCAAAGGAAAGCATTTTTTTCAGCGGATATTTAGATTCGCCCGCCACACGCTCGTTTCTTACATACTTAACGATGTCGCTCTTGAAGCCAACCATTGGCACAAGACCTCTCAGAAACAGATTTACTTCCTTAAACTCTGCCAGAGCGTCTATAGCCCTTTTGCTCATAAGTCTGTAATCAGCGTGATTATATGTTATCTCAACGCCCATATGCTCCAAAAGCTTGTAATATGCCTGAGCAGTTCCACGCTTGAAAGCGGTATCCTTTTCTCTCGATGAACGAACGCCGTAAACAATATCACAGCCCTCTGCCCTCTTATCAAGGAAGCCGTCAATAGCGTTTATATCGTCCTGCAAGTCAGCGTCCATGGAAACAACGATATCAGCATAGTTTCTCGCCGTCATAAGACCAGCCAGCAGTGCGTTCTGATGACCTTTGTTTCTTGAGAGCTTAAGACCTGTGAAAACAGGGCTTGCTTCGTGGAGTTTCTGTATTATCTCCCACGTTTTGTCCTTTGAGCCGTCGTCAACGAACATGACCTTGCTGTTCTGTGCGATACGACCTTCTGCCTTCAGCTCGTCGAGCTTTTTTATAAGCGCTTCCGCTGTGATAGGCAACATTTGTTCTTCATTGTAGCATGGTATCACTACATACATAGTTTCTTTCATTTTGTTCTCTTATCCTTTCTCATATTCGATCCCGAACAGGCGGCAAGCGTTTCTATTTGTAATGTCAAGCACTTCCTGCGGATCGAGTTTTTTTATCTCAGCCACGACCTTTGCCACTTCTTCTATCATAGGGCTTTCGCACCTCTGTCCTCTGTAAGGAGGGGGCGCCATGTAAGGGCAGTCCGTTTCAAGAAGAAGCCTGTCCATTGGGACAACTTCAAGAGCACGTTTGGCTTTTTTAGCATTTTTAAAAGCAAGCGCACCTGTAAACCCGATGTACATACCAAGCCCAAGCACTATCTCTGCGGTCTCCGCCGAGCCTGAAAAGCAGTGAACTACACCTGACGGCGCATATTTGTTCAGCACGTCAAGGCAGTCCTGAGTGGCTTCACGGCAGTGAACTATAACAGGCAGACTTTTCTTCACAGCATATTCCACCTGCTTGTCAAAAAGCTTTATCTGTTTTTCTTTGTCATATCCCTCATAATGATAGTCAAGCCCTATCTCACCAACCGCAACAAGCTTGTGAGTAGAGCAGGCTTTCAAATAAAGCTCGTCAAGCACCTGCATATAATTTTCAGGAAGAGTATCCATACACTCAGGGTGAAAGCCAACAGAGGTATAGAAATTCTCATATTTTTTCGCAGTTTCGATTCCGAACAAAGACGATCTTTCGTCCGTTGCGGCGTGGCAGACCTTGTCTACAGGAGAGTCAGGGTCGCAAAGAAGCCTGTCAAGGACTTCGTATCTGTCCTCATCGAAAGCGTGATCGTCATAGTGACAATGTGAGTCAAATATATTTTTTATGGCAAGGACGTCCTTTCGTAAAAATATACAAACATATTATATCACAACTCGCCAATTTTGTAAAGCTTTTTATTGTAAAAACGGGCATAAAAAACGGGCGAACAAACCGTTCGCCCGCAAAGATCTTTATTTTACTAGAAAGCTATCTTCTTTTCGATATAAGCTACCAGCTCGTCGATCTTGATACGCTCCTGCTCCATTGTATCTCTGTCTCTTACTGTTACACAGCCGTCCTCAACAGAATCAAAGTCATATGTGATGCAGAATGGTGTACCGATCTCGTCCTGACGGCGATATCTCTTACCTATAGAGCCAGCCTCGTCATAGTCAACAAGGAAGTGCTTTGAAAGCTCTGCATAAAGCTCGCCTGCCTGCTCGCTGAGCTTCTTGGAAAGCGGAAGAACGCAAGCCTTGAAAGGAGCAAGTGCAGGGTGGAAACGCATAACAGTTCTAACGTCAGGCTTCTCCTCTGTGCCGATGTTCTCCTCGTCATATGCTTCGCAGACAACTGTCAGGAACAATCTCTCAACGCCAAGGGAAGGCTCGATAACGTATGGAACATATCTCTCGTTTGTTTCAGGGTCAAAGTAATCAAGGCTCTTACCGCTTGTCTTGATGTGCTGATTAAGGTCATAATCAGTTCTGTCGGCAACGCCCCAAAGCTCGCCCCAGCCAAATGGGAAGAGATACTCAAAGTCAGTTGTAGCCTTTGAATAGAAGCAAAGCTCCTCAGGTGAATGATCTCTCAGACGAAGGTTTTCTTCCTTGATGTTAAGGCTAAGGAGCCAATCCTTGCAGAAGCCTCTCCAGTAGTTGAACCACTCAAGGTCTGTGCCCGGCTTGCAGAAGAACTCAAGCTCCATCTGCTCAAACTCACGAACACGGAAAATAAAGTTACCCGGAGTGATCTCGTTTCTGAATGACTTACCTACCTGTGCAACACCGAAAGGTACTTTCTTTCTTGTTGTTCTCTGGATATTTGCAAAGTTTACAAAGATACCCTGTGCAGTTTCAGGACGCAGATAAAGCTCAGACTTTGAGTCCTCAGTTACACCCTGAAATGTCTTGAACATAAGGTTGAACTGACGGATATCAGTGAAGTTGTGGCTGCCGCAATCTGGGCATGGGATCTGCTTTTCCTTGATGTAGTCCATCATCTGCTCGTTTGTCCAGCCTGCAACGTTAGTGCCGTCGAAATCTTCGATAAGGTTGTCCGCTCTGTGACGTGTCTTACAGTCCTTGCAGTCCATAAGAGGGTCAGAGAATCCGCCGATGTGACCTGAAGCCACCCAAGTCTGCGGATTCATAAGGATAGCGGAGTCAAGACCAACGTTGTACTTGTTCTCCTGAATGAACTTCTTTCTCCAAGCGTTCTTGATGTTAGTTTTCAGCTCAACGCCAAGCGGACCGTAGTCCCAAGTGTTTGCAAGACCGCCGTAGATCTCGCTTCCAGGGTATACAAAGCCTCTGTTTTTACAGAGAGCCACGATCTTATCCATGGTTTTTTCAGAATTATTCATGAAACATTCTCCTTATACAAAATATAATACTACCATTATATTTTATAGCAAAATTCCGCAAATGTCAAGGCGTTTCAGCGATTTATTACTTTGTGTAGTTATATGGCTTTTTATCGTTGCAAAAAATCACGCATTGTGCTATAATAAAATAGTATCGCTATGACTATTCATGTATTGGAACATATTAGGAGAATTTGACTTGATGAACAGTTTTTTTATCGGAAACGTTGAAATAGAAAAGACCGCCGCATTAGCACCCATGGCATCGGTGGCAGATAAATCATATCGCCTTATGTGCAAAGAGTATGGTGCGTCATATCTTGTGAGCGAGATGATATCCTCGAAGGGTCTGTGCTTTGGCGACAAAAAGACTGCACGTCTTTGCGAGATTGAGAAAGAGGAACGCCCCTATGCTTTGCAGCTTTTCGGGGAAGACCCTTATTATATGGGAAAAGCGGCTTATAAGCTCAACGATTATTCCCCTGATATCATTGATATAAACATGGGCTGTCCTGTGCCTAAGATAGTAGGCAACGGCAGCGGCTCTGCACTTATGAGGCTTCCCGACACTGCGGCAGAGATATGCAGAGAGGTGGTAAAAAACGCAAACTGCCCTGTTACAGTGAAATTTCGTGCAGGCTGGGACGAAAACAGCATAAATGCAGTGGAGTTTGCAAAGCTCATCGAGCAGGCAGGGGCAAGCGCCGTCACCTGTCACGGCAGGACGAGAACGCAGTTTTATTCAGGTAAAGCCGATTGGGATATAATAAAGCAGGTAAAAGGGGCTGTGAAGATACCTGTTATCGGAAACGGTGACGTTGTTGACGGAGAAAGCGCAAAGGCAATGTATGAGCAGACTGGCTGTGACCTTGTGATGATAGGCAGAGGAAGCTATGGCAGACCATGGGTTTTCCGTGACGTGAAGCATTATCTTGAAACAGGGGAAAAGCTTCCTGAGGTGAGCATAGAAGAAAAAATGGCGGTGATGAAAAAGCACTGCGAGCTTATATGCAAATACAAGGGCGAACGTCAGGGCATGAAAGAAGCCAGAAAAAACTGCGCATGGTATGTTAAAGGGCTGAAAGGCTCTGCAAGGCTAAGAGCGCAGTGCGGTGGGCTTAATACCATTTCTGACCTTTATGAGATGATAGACCACATACTTGCAAACGAGTTAGGAGAATAAACAATGGGAATTTTATCCGTAGTAGGAACGCCTATAGGCAACCTTGGAGATATGACATACCGTGCAGTTGAGACCCTGGAAAAGGCTGATTTTATCTGTGCCGAGGACACAAGAGTTACCGCAAAGCTTCTCAATTATTTTGACATAAAAACGCCACTTGTGAGCTATCACGAACACAATGCGAAGCAGGTGGGCGAGAGCATTGTGAACAGGATAATGGCAGGCGAGAACGCCGCTATCGTCACAGACGCCGGTATGCCCTGCATTTCAGACCCTGGGGAGCTTCTTGTGAAGCTGTGCGCTGAAAACGGTGTGAAAGTGGAGGTAGTACCAGGTCCGTCAGCGGTGGTATCAGCACTTGCCATAAGCGGACTTGACACCGCAAGATTTCAGTTCGAGGGCTTTTTGTCAACCACCAAGAAGCAAAGATTAAATCATCTTGCCTCGGTAAAAAACTGCACGAACACTCTTATTTTCTATGAAGCGCCCCACAAGCTCATCTACACTTTGAAGGATATGCTGGAATATTTCGGTGACAGAAGAATATCTCTTTGCAGGGAGCTTACAAAGATACACGAAGAAGTTTTCCGCACCACCCTTGCGCAGGCTGTGGAGTATTATGAAGCCAACAAGCCAAAGGGCGAATTTGTGCTTGTTATCGAGGGTGCAAAAGAGGACGAGCTTTGCCCTGCGGAGAATATAGAGGAAGCGCTTGAACAAGTAAAAGCCCTTGTGGAAAAGGGTATGCGTGGAGCTGACGCTTGCCGTGAGATAGCAAAGGCGACGGGATTTTCTAAGGGGGAGCTTTACGGACTCTTGTTTAAATGAGGAATGAGGAGTGAGGAATGAGGAATTAAGGTATCGCCTGCGGCGATGTTTATTTCTTGTTTTTTCGCATTTGTATTATATATAAATTTAGATTTTTTGAGGTGATTTTATGAGCATAAAAGAATACATAGGCGGACAGTGTGCTAATCCAGAGGGACTGGGCGGATTAGCCTGTGCAAAATTCATGAATTTTTTCAATGCAGAGCACTACAGAGCGGTGAAAAAATTTGTCTGCAAGCTTGACGGTGCAAGGATATTGGATATAGGCTTTGGAAACGGTGTGACTATCAAAAAGCTTAGCAAGAATATAAACGCTAAGTTCTATGGCGTCGATATTTCTGCGGATATGGTGGAAAAAGCCAAGCGAGAAAACCGTGACGGAGTGAATACCAACAAGGTGATCTTACAGCAGGGAAAAGCTGAGGAGCTTCCTTATAATGACGATTTTTTTGACACTGTTTACACTGTGAACACCATTTATTTCTGGGAGGACACTGCAAAAGTTCTTGACGAGGTAAGGCGAGTTCTCAAAGACGGCGGCAATTTTATCTGCACATTCTATACAAAGGGCTACCTTGATAAACTCCCGTACTGCGACACAGGTTTTGACAAGTTCACTCCTCAGCAGGTGCGTTCAATGGCTAGAGAGCGTGGTTTCCATGATGTAAAAGTCAAAATTCTGAGCGACTGCAAAGCGTATTGCCTTGTTGGCACGAAAATAGAGGGCGAATAAGGTGGCAGATGTGACCATTGTGCCTCTTTCAGAGGAAAACGTACAGCTTTTTTCACAAACTGCGGCGAAAATTCTGCCCGAAGCCTGGAGTTTTGAAACCTACCAAAAACAGCTTTCAAACCCTGACGATATATCGTTTCTTGCCCTTTGTAATGGCAAAGCCGCAGGCTTTATAAGCGTGTGGTGCGTCTGCGGAGAAGCTGAGATAAACAATATAGGCGTTTTGGAGAAGTTCCGCAGAATGGGCATTGCAAAAGCCCTTTTTGACAGCGCATACAATGCCGCAAAGGCTGAAAAATGGTATCTTGAAGTGCGGGAGTCAAACCTTGGGGCTATAAGCTTTTACGAAAAATTGGGCTTTGAGAGGGTAGGCATGAGAAAAAATTTCTACACCGCCCCCACTGAAAATGCTGTTTTAATGGCACTTCAACCCACTGAAAATGGAGAAATAAATGACATATAACGATTTTACATTTGAGTCCTTGGGCGAGGGCATTGAGATATGTATATCTGACGAACACCGCTTTGGTACTGACGCCTTTCTGCTTGCGGATTTTTCATCAGGACGGCACAAGGATATCTGCGCAGACCTTTGCACAGGGAGCGGCATAGTAGCGCTTCTTCTGCACAAATTTTACAAGCCACAGAAGATATATGCTGTTGAGATACAGGAAAAGGCTCACGAACAGCTTAAAGTATCTCTTGAGAGGTCGAAAATAGATACTATCCAGCCTGTTTTGGGTGACTTGAATGATTGGCGAAGCGAAAAAGAGCTTGACCTTATCACCTGCAATCCGCCCTACAAGATAAACAACACAGGTGCGAAGAATGACAGCGAAGCGGTTTCTATCGCACGGCATGAAATGCTCTGCACTATTGATGACGTGTGCAGATGTGCAAAGAAAAATCTGAAATTCGGTGGCAGGCTTTGCATATGCAACCGCCCCGAGCGCCTATGCGATATAATGACGGCAATGAGAGCCAGCGGCATCGAGCCGAAGCGTTTGCGGACAGTTCACAAAAACCCAGAGTGTCCCCCATGGCTCATTCTCGTTGAGGGCAAAAAGGGTGGAAAGCCTTTTGTACAGATAGAAAAGCCTTTGTATGTGCGTTCGGCAGACGGTGGAAACTCGGCTGAAATGAAGCGGATATACGGACTGGAATAGTGAGGAATGAGGAGTGAGGAATGAGAAATTAAGGTATCGCCTGCGGCGATGATTATTTTTTCGTAGGGGCGACCTTTGGTCGCCCGCTTGCTCCAATTTGTCTGCTTATTAAATGTATATGATATGCTTATATTTACGAAATAAAAAGAGGGTAATAAAATGAAGATTTTAGGAATAGAAAGCTCCTGCGATGAAACAGCCTGCTCTGTTGTTGAAGACGGAAAAACGGTGCTTTCAAATATAGTTGCAAGTCAGATAGACGAACACAGGCTTTATGGTGGAGTTGTGCCTGAGATAGCCTCACGCCGCCATGCGGAGAACATAACATGGGTGACAAAAGCCGCTCTTGAAGAAGCAAACTGCACAATGGAGGATATCGACGCTGTTGCAGTGACCTACGCTCCGGGACTTATCGGAGCACTTCTCGTGGGAGTGAGCTTTGCAAAGGGACTTGCAATGAGTGCAAATAAGCCTCTTGTGCCTGTTCACCATATTGCAGGTCACATTGCCGCAAATTATATCTCCCACCCTGAGCTTAAACCGCCTTATCTTTGCTTGGTCGTGTCGGGAGGACATTCACATATTGTAGAGGTGCTTGATTATTCAAGATATCATGTTATAGGCAGAACAAGAGATGATGCCGCAGGCGAGTGTTTTGACAAGGTAGCAAGAACATTGGGCTTTGAATACCCGGGTGGAAAGTTTATCGACAATGCCGCAAAGTCAGGTGATCCTAATGCCTATAAGCTCCCTCACCCAAAGGTGCAGGGCAGTGAATATGACTTCTCTTTCAGCGGACTAAAAACTGCCGTTATAAACCTTGTGCATAATGCCGCACAAAAGGGCGAAACTGTCAATGTGAACGATATGGCGGCTTCGTTCCAGAACACAATATCCGACATTCTTGTAGACAAAGCAATGCTTGCCGCAAAAGATCTTGGGTACATTACCATAGGGCTTGCAGGCGGCGTTTCGGCAAACTCAGGGGTAAGAGAGAAGCTTCAGAAAGCCTGTGACAAGCGTGGCTATAAGCTTTATATGCCTGAGTTTAAATACTGCGGAGATAACGGTGCAATGATAGCTTGTCAGGGATATTTTGACTATCTTGCAGGCAGACGAGCAGATGAAAGCCTTAACGGCATTGCAACGCTGTCGCTGGATAAGATTTCGGAATAATCTTATGGATAAGCCTGTAAGGAAAATCATAAGACTTGACAATTATGATTATTCAAAAAATGGACTTTATTTTATTACCATATGTACTGTCCAAAAAAACGAGTTGTTGTGGGCAACAGATGTAGGGGACGGCGCCCCCGACGTCCCGTTATGTTGCGCACACGCTGTCGGAAAGGTCTATCTTTCAAGCTTTGGTAAAATTATCAGAGATAATATCCACAGAGCAAACAGTGTCTATGATGACAAAAAGATATTGCAATATGTCATAATGCCAAATCATATCCATTTTATACTGAAAATCGGTGCGGGAGTCAGCGGGACGTCGAGGGCGCCGTCCCCTACAAACGAGATAGTTCCACAGTATGTGTCAATGTTGAAAAGATTTATAAATAAGGATATTGGTTTTAATATTTTTCAGCGTTCATATTATGACCATATCATCAGAAACCAAAAAGAATATATAGCAATTTCAAAATACATACATAATAACCCTATCAAGTGGGACGTTGACGAGTATAATCCAAGAAAAGAGAACAATAAAGCGGAGGTGCTTGGACTAGAATGAAACTACTAGCCATAGACGGAAACAGCATAATGAACAGGGCTTTTTACGGAATAAAGCTGCTGTCAAATTCAAAGGGACAGTTCACGAATGCCCTTATGGGGTTTATGAATATTTACCTCAAGGAGATAGGCGAGGTAAAGCCTGACTGCGTGGCAGTGGCTTTCGACCTTAAAGCCCCTACTTTCAGACATAAGGCGAATGCCGCATACAAAGCCAACCGAAAGGGTATGCCTGAGGAGCTTGCTCAGCAAATGCCTGTTATAAAAGAGCTTTTGGGCGACCTTGGTATAAAGATAGTACAGTGCGAGGGCTATGAAGCAGACGATATTCTTGGTACGCTCTCAAAAGCCGCCGCAGATTCAGGCAACGAGTGCTATATTCTCACTGGTGACAGGGACAGCTTCCAGCTCGTTTCCGACCGTGTGACAGTACGCCTTGCCACCACAAAGGAAACAAAGATATATACCCCTGACAGGATAATGGAAGAATACGGCGTTACCCCTCGTCAGATGATCGAGGTAAAGGCTCTTATGGGCGATACCTCAGACAATATCTCAGGCGTAAAGGGCATTGGCGAAAAGACCGCCCTTTCCCTTATCAAGCAGGAGGGCGATGTCAAGACCCTTTATGAACACCTCGCAGATATCAAGCTTACCCCGTCTGTGCGCACAAAGCTTGAAAATGGTCATCAGGACGCTATAGACAGCCGCTTCCTTGCCGAAATATGTCTTGAAGCCCCTGTTGATAAAGCAACAGAGTTTTATAAGCTGGGCGAGGTTGATACCGAGAAAACAAAGGCTCTCCTTGCCGACCTTGAAATGATGAGGCTTATAGACAGATTGGGTCTTAGCGGAAAAGCTGTGGAAAGCGCTGACAGCGCAGTGCAGGAAAGCAAGCTAAAGCTTTCCGACCTGCCTAAGTTTGAGGTCAAGCCACTTGATGAGAGCGTTATATCTGTTCTCGACAAGGACAAAACAGCGTATTTTATCTTTGCCGACAATAAGCTTTCTATCCTCTGTAACGATGTTATCTACACCACCGAGGACAATGCAATTATCACAGCTTTCATGGGAACAGCCTGCGAAAAAATAACCTTTGAGGGCAAAACTGCCCATAAGTTTGCGTTCTCAAATGGCACTCACCTTGAAAACCTAACTTTCTGCTGCGACCTTGCAGGATATCTTCTCAATTCACAGTCAAGCGAGTATACAGCGGAAAATCTTTGTCTTTCATATAAGTGCCTTTACCGCTCTGATATGGGGGAATATGCAGACCTTTCAAGTCTGCCTGCTCTTAGTGAAAATCTGAAAAAACAGCTTGAAATGACAGAAATGACAAAGCTATTCGACGATATCGAAATGCCACTTTGCGAAGTGCTTGCATCAATGGAGTTTTACGGTGTAAAGGCTGACGCAGAGGGCATAAAGGCTTTCGGTGAGGACTTGAAAATAAAGATAGACGAGCTTACCTCGCAGATATATATGTATGCAGGCAAGGAGTTCAATATAGCTTCCACAAAACAGCTTGGGGATGTGCTTTTCGAGGACTTAGGTCTGCCTGCAAAGAAGAAAACAAAGTCGGGCTATTCCACTAATGCGGATGTTCTTGAAAGCCTTATGGACAAGCACCCTATCGTGCCTCTTATCGTTGAATACCGCACACTCACAAAGCTCAATTCCACCTATGTTGACGGACTTTTGAAGCTTATCCACCCTGACGGCAGAGTTCATTCTGTTTTCAAGCAGACCGAAACAAGAACAGGCAGGATATCTTCCACCGAGCCTAATATGCAAAATATCCCCGTGAGAAAAGAGATAGGCAGGAATATGCGTAAATTCTTTGTTGCCGAGGACGGCTATACTCTTCTTGACGCTGACTACAGCCAGATCGAACTTAGAGTGCTTGCTTCCGTGTGCGGTGATAAAAATATGCAGGAAGCTTTCTCAGAGGGCAGAGATATCCATACATCAACTGCGGCACAGGTCTTTGATATCCCCGAGGATTTTGTCACACCTGAAATGAGAAGTGCAGCAAAGGCTGTAAACTTTGGTATAATCTATGGCATAGGAGCATTTTCTTTGTCGAAAGATATCGGCGTGACCGTTGCGGAAGCAAAAAGATACATCAAGAATTATCTTGACAACTTCCCGAAAGTATCTGAATTTATGGATAAGACAGTTGATGACGGCATAAAAAACGGCTATGTCACCACCCTTTTCGGCAGAAGAAGATATATCCCTGAGCTTTCTGCTTCAAACAAGGTCTTGCAGGCTTTTGGAAAGAGGGCGGCAATGAACGCACCTATCCAAGGTGCGGCGGCTGATATCATCAAGATAGCAATGGTAAGAGTATACAAAAAGCTCAGAGAAGAAGATCTTGACGCAAGACTTATTTTGCAGGTGCATGACGAGCTTATTATAGAAGCGGCTGAAAAAGACAAGGACAGAGCCGAAAAGATACTCAAAGATGAAATGGAAAACGCTGTAAAGCTTGCTGTGCCAATGACAGTGGACGTAAACAGCGGCAGAAGTTGGTATGAGGCGAAAGATTGATTTATTTTAGTGAGGAATGAGGAATTAAGGTATCGCCTGCGGCGATGATCTTGATTTCTATATGTAGGGGCGAACAGCGATCACCTGTTTATCCATATTGCTTATTTTATATGTTTTGCCCTTATTATCTTTGTCACCTTCGTGGTTTGGCTGACAATTTGTTTGTGATTGTTGACGACTTTTTGACGGCTGTCGCAATAATACTTGACTTTTGTGAAATTTGTGGTATAATTCTCTATGTAAAAAGTGTGTAAGAAAGATAGATAAAAAGTAGAATAATAGGAATTTGAAAAACGAAAAGGGGCTGGGAAAATGAAAAAATTGCTTTTTGTGTTCAACCCCCATGCTGGCAAGGGACAGATAAAAGATAACCTTTGCGACATTGTGGATATTTTTACAAAGGGCGGCTATGAGGTAGTCACCTACCCTACGCAGGCTAAGCTTGACGGCTATAACAAGCTTTGCAAGTGCGGTCAGGATTATGATATGATAGTCATATCAGGCGGTGACGGAACATTGTCTGAGGCTGTCAAGGCAATGATGACATTTGATAAGAAAATACCGCTTGGATATATTCCTGCCGGTTCAACAAATGATTGTGCTCAGTCTTTGAGCATACCGAAAAAAATGCTTGACGCCGCAAGGGAGATAGTTGACGGCGTGTATTTTGATTATGACGTTGGTAAGTTCAACGGTCAGTATTTTGTGTATGTAGCAGGCTTTGGCGCTTTCACTGACATTTCTTATGAAACCTCACAAACGCTGAAAAACAAGTTTGGTCATGCCGCATATGTGGCTGAGGGGATAAAAAGGCTTTCAAAGATAACAGGTCAGCAAATGAGAGTGGAGCATGACGGCGAGGTAATAGAAGGAAGCTTTATACTCGGTCTTATCTCAAACACTATCTCAGTGGGCGGAATGAAAAAGCTTATCGCTTCCGGGGTGTGTTTTGATGACGGACTGTTTGAAGTGGTCTTGGTAAAAACCCCTAAGAACGCTATTGAGCTGAGCAACACCATAAATGAAGCAGTGCTTAATAAACTCAACGATAAGCATTTTGTGACTTTCAAGACGTCAAAGGTCACATTCACAAGCGTGAACGAAGTGCCTTGGACGCTGGACGGAGAGTCGGGCGGAAAGCATACATATGTTGAGATAGAAAACTGCAAGCAGGCGATAAGATTCAAACTCAAACCCAATGATATAACCGCAGAGCAAACGGCTGTTCAGTGCAGTGCAGGGGATATGATAATGACCGAGGACGGTCACCCTGTTGTCATTGAGGATCAGTCGGAGATCGAAGATTAAGCTGTTTTGTAGGGGCGACCTTTGGTCGCATACCTTTTAACAGAATTTTGACAGAACAAAAGCGGACGAGTTTTTTCGTCCGCTTTTTGCATATGCCTATTTTTTGTTTTTCTGCCGAAACTGGGAGGGTGTCATGTTGTATCTGCGTTTGAACTGCCGCATGAAATGCACGTCATTTTCGTATCCGCATACGGCGGCAATGTTTTTCACTGTCATGTCAGTGCTGAGAAGATAGTATTCAGCGTTTTTCATTCTTGCACAGAGTATATCCTCATAACAGCTCACACCGAAGCGTGAGGTGTAAAGATACTGAAAGTGGGAGGGGCTTACGCTGAGAGTTTTCGCCATATCGGCAATGTTCCTGCTCCCGGAGGGGGAGCTGTAGATGTCAGCCCTGAGCCGCTCAAGTGCGTCAGCGTAGTGACTGCGCTTTCTTGGCGGCTGACCGCTCTTGCTGAGAGAATATTCCTCTCCGAGCCTTATGAGCAGCATTCTGAGCATAAGCTCGATATAATCCTCACGCCTGCCGCTTTCAGATAAGCTGAGTCTGCTTATGGTGGATAAGATATCCTCAGTTTTCTCTGCGTCTGATAACATAAAAATCGTATCATATGGGAGTGAATAGTCACGGGTGAGCGTATCGTCGCAATCAAAATGAAGCCAGTGGTTTATGTAAAAACCCTTGCAGGCACGATATATCTGCTCAGTGCCTTTTTTGTATAGTATTGCGCTGTCAGGGGAAACTGAGTATTCCCTGCCGTGCAAACGCACCACCGCAGAGGATTTGAATATAAGCAGAAGATTATCCCCCGAACCGTTTGGACGGCGTATATCAAAAGACCCGTCATGGCTGTAGTTTAGTCCCAAAGCGTGAAGTTCCATAGGTTTTTCCTTTCTAATTTCGTATGATGTATCAGTATAATAATAGGATATATCATTGTTGTTTTTTTGTCAAGTGATAAAATATAATTGAAACTAAAATCATATACATCAAGGAGGTCACAATGAAAGAGATTTCAATGCTTATCAATACCGCAGACAAACGTTCCCACATCAACCCGGAGATATACGGACACTTCTCCGAACATCTTGGCAGATGTATCTATAACGGAATGTACGTTGGCGAAAATTCTGAGATACCGAACATAAACGGCGTAAGAAAAGACGTTATCGAAGCTTTCAAGGAGATAAAAATGCCTGTTCTCCGCTGGCCGGGAGGCTGCTTTGCTGACGAGTATCATTGGAAAGACGGTATCGGCGAAAAATCCCAGAGAAAGAAAATGATAAACACCAACTGGGGTGGCGTGACAGAGGATAACTCTTTCGGCACTCACGAGTTTTTCGACCTCTGCGAGGAGATAGGCTGTGAACCGTATCTTGCAGGAAATCTCGGAAGCGGCACTGTTCAGGAGCTTTCCGAGTGGATAGAATATATCACCTTTGACGGTGTTTCGCCTATGGCTGACCTGAGAAGAAAAAACGGCAGAGAAAAGCCTTGGAAGCTTAAATATCTTGGTATAGGCAACGAAAACTGGGGCTGCGGCGGCTCGATGCGCCCTGAGTATTACTGCGATGAATACAGAAGATATCAGAGCTTCTGCAAGAATTTCAGCGGCAATGAGCTTTACAAAGTTGCCTGTGGACCAAATTCCAACGATTATAACTGGACGGACGTTGTAATGTCAAACCTTGGGGAGTGGCACACAAAGGCTATCTCTTTGCACTATTACACCGTTCCTACAGGAGATTGGAACAAAAAGGGCAGTGCAACTGAGTTTTCAGACGAGGAGTATTACGAAACCATATCAAAAACTCTATATATGGACGAGCTTATAAAACGTCACAGCGAGATAATGTCACGCCGTGATCCAGAGGGTAAGATAGGTCTTATAGTTGACGAGTGGGGCTGTTGGTATGACGTTGAGGAGGGCACGAACCCTGGTTTCCTCTATCAGCAGAACACAATGCGTGACGCTATCGTGGCGGCTTGCAATTTGAACATCTTCAATAACCACAGCGACAAGGTAGTAATGGCAAACCTTGCGCAGGCAGTGAACGTTTTGCAGGCTCTTATCCTCACAGAGGGCGAGAAAATGGTAAAAACGCCTACATATCACGTCTTTGACCTTTTCAAAACTCATCAGGGCGGCGAGCTTTGCTATAGCCATGCCGACAACTGTCAGGCAGGCGGCAAGATTCCGATGATATCACAGTCTGCCTCAGTAAAGGACGGCGTTCTCACTGTCACGATAGCAAACTGCTCTATAGACGATGACGCACATATCTGCTGCGACATCGCAGGTTCAAACTATCAGAACATTGAGTGCAGGATACTTGACAATGATGTAAGGGACTATAACGATTTTGATAATTGTGATAAGGTCGCACCAAAAGAGTACAGTGCGAAAATGACAGAAAAGGGCTTTGAGATAGACCTGCCAAAATGCTCCGTTGTAGTTGTGACAATGAGATAAGGACTATAAGGAGAGTCAAAAATGACAGTAAAAGATAAAATTTTGCAGGGAAGAACATATCTTGGCATAGAACTTGGCTCAACAAGAATAAAGGCTGTTCTTATAGACGATAGCTTTTCTGTTATCGCATCAGGGTCGAAGCAGTGGGAAAACCGCTTTGAGAACGGCTGTTGGACATATTCTCTTGATGATATCCACGGGGGCATACAAGCCTGCTATAAAGACCTTGCAGAAAACGTAAAGGCACAGTATGGCATTTATCCTGAAACATACGGTGCAATGGGTATTTCTGCTATGATGCACGGCTATATGGCTTTTGATAAGAATGACAAGCTTCTTGTGCCTTTCAGAACATGGCGCAATACCATGACAGCTCAGGCGGCAGGAGAGCTTACAAAATTGCTGGGCTTCAATATCCCGCAGCGTTGGAGCATCGCTCATCTTTATCAGGCGGTGCTTAACAAAGAAGCCCATGTTCCTTATATCGCTTATATCAATACCCTTGCAGGCTATGTGCATAAAAGGCTCACAGACCGCTTTGAAGTTGGCGTTGGCGAAGCTTCAGGTATCTTCCCTGTGGAGAGCATAGGATACCAAAAAGAGTATTTGGAGCTTACAGAAAAAAGCCTTGCAGAAAAAGGCTTTGACCATAAGCTGAAAGATATCCTCCCAGCGGTGAGAAATGCAGGAGAAAAGGGCGCAGTTCTTACAGAGGAGGGCGCAAAGTTCCTTGACCCGGAGGGACGCCTCAAAGCAGGCGTGCCGGTCTGCCCGCCTGAGGGTGACGCAGGCACAGGCATGGTGGCAACGGACAGCGTGCTGAAAAAGACCGGAAACATCTCCGCAGGCACTTCCATATTTGCAATGCTCGTCCTTGAAAAGCCACTTAACGGTGTTTACGAGGAGATAGACGTTGTTACCACCCCTGACGGCTCGCCTGTGGCAATGGTGCATTGCAATAACTGCTGTTCAGAGCTTGACGCATGGGTGAATATGTTCGGTGAGTTCGCAAAGCTCACAGGCAGTGAGATAGACAAGAGCAGGCTTTATGAAACTCTCTATAAAAACGCCATGACAGCCGACAGCTCATGCGGTGGCGTGACAGCCTATAACTGTCTTTCGGGCGAACCTGTTATAAAGCTTGACGAGGGCAGACCGATGTATTTCCGCACTCCCGACAGCACTTTGACCTTGGGCAGCTTTTTCAGAGCACAGCTTTATTCTTCTTTCACCGCACTGAAAATAGGCATGGATATCCTCTTTGACAAAGAGCAGGTAAAAGCTGAAAAGATAACAGGTCACGGTGGACTTTTCAAGGTCAGCGGAGTGGCTTCACAGCTTATGGCAGACGCACTTTCTACCCCTGTTTCAGTAATGAAAACAGCAGGAGAGGGCGGTGCATGGGGCATGGCTATCCTTGCGGCATATATGGAGCTTTCAAATGGCGAAAAGCTTGCAGACTTCCTTGACAAAAAGGTGTTCGCAGATATGGAAGTGACAACTTCTCAGCCTGAGCAGACAGGCTCAGAGGGTTATAAAACATTCTTAAAAAGATATAAAAAGGGATTGGCGGCAGAAAAAAACGCACAGTTCTGAAAAAATCATAGAAATTCATATATAAATCGTAGTGGCGACCTGAGGTCGCCCACCTACCCACTCAAACTGTCGGTGAGCTATTCACTTGGACGGAAAATGAGCAGACAAAAGGTGCATTTACCAAATCAGAGAAAGGAGAATCTTATGCTTGAAGAATTAAAACAGCAGGTGTGCGAAGCAAATCTGCTTCTGCCGAAATATGGACTTGTCACATTCACATGGGGAAATGTTTCTGCTATCGACAGAGAAAAGGGCCTTGTAGTCATAAAGCCCTCAGGCGTGCCTTATGAGGGCATGACAGCCGATGATATGGTGGTAGTTGATCTTGAAAGCGGTAAGGTTGTAGAGGGAAAATATAAGCCTTCCAGCGATACTCCAACACATTTGGAGCTTTACAAAGCCTTTGATATCGGCGGAATAGTACATACCCACAGTCGCTGGGCAACATCTTTTGCTCAGGCAGGAAAGGGCATAATACCAATGGGAACAACTCACGCAGATTATTTTTACGGCGAGATACCATGCACAAGAGCAATGACCCCTGAGGAGATAACAGGTGAGTATGAAAAGGAAACAGGTACTGTTATAATCGAGGCTTTCAAAGGTCTTGATGCAACTCAGATACCTGCCGTTCTGGTAAAAAGCCATGGTCCGTTCACATGGGGAAAGGACGCTGCAGAAGCCGTTCATAATGCAGTCGTTCTCGAAGAAGCTGCGTTCATGAATTTCCACGCAATGATGCTGAACCCCGAGATAGGTCATATGCAGCAGGAGCTTCTTGACAAGCACTTCCTTAGAAAGCACGGAAAGAACGCATATTACGGACAGAATTGATGTCAATGCCTCAAAAAGCATGATATAAGTCCGTTGAAAAAATGAGTCAAATAACGGGCGAACACTGTTCGCCCCTACATATAAAAGATTTGTTTAGCACATCCTCGATAAAATAGCGCCCCGATTTTCTGGGCGTTTTTTTGTGCCTTTGCTCACATATTGTGCAAAATGTATATTATGTGTACGCTGATTTGTACAAAAGGGTAGTTTTTTGTACTTGTTATAAGTAAATTCTTGACTTATGTTTTAATAATATGTTATAATTAAAATAATGTCACGGTAATATTTATTGTGTCACAGCGGAAATGAATGGAATATAGTATAGATATTACCTCAAGGCAATGCCATGCAAGGTTTGCCTTAGAAACGAGGAACGGAGGCTTGTAATGAAAAAGCAAATTGATTACGGCAGCTATGCGTCCTATAAGGAAACGGTAAAGGGTCTTACAGAGAACCTGAAATCGCTGCTTGGATTGAGCGAGGAGATCGCTCTTGTCAATACTGCGGAATCTATTCGGGAAACATTGGAGAAAACTGCCGAGGAGCATTTTGAGGTCGCTATAGTGGGCGAGTTCAAGAGAGGTAAAAGTACCCTTATCAACGCAATGCTGGGTCAGGAGGTACTTCCTGCTGACGTGCTGCCTGCAACGGCTACCCTTAACAGAGTTACTTATAGCGAAGAGCCGTATGTGCAGGTGGAATACAAAAACGGCAAAAGTGAAAGGGTGGATATAAACAAGCTGGAGGACTATGTAACAAAGCTTACAGCAGAGTCGGAGGAAAGAGCCGAAACTGTTAAGGAAGCCACTGTTTATTATGATACCGAGTTCTGTAAGAACAACGTGGATATCATAGACACTCCGGGTCTTAACGACGACGACCAGATGACCAACGTTACTCTGTCTATCCTGCCGAAAATAGACGCAGCCGTTTTCGTTATCAGTGCAAACTCCCCTTTTTCACAGTTTGAGAAAGAGTTTTTGGAAAAGAAAATGCTCACTTCCGATGTGGGAAGGATTATTTTCGTTGTAAATTGCTTCGGTACTTTCTCACAGGCAGACGAGAACAAGATAGTCGAAACTGTAAGAGGACGTATCGGAAAATACGTTATGGAAAAGGCTAAAAAGGTCATGGGCGAGGATTCCCGTGAGTTTGCGGTCTATAAAAGAAAGATAGGAACTCCGAGAGTTATCGGCGTTTATGCAAAGCAGGCTCTTAATGCCAAGGAAACAGGGGATAAGGAAGCCCTTGAAAAGAGTAACTTCCCTGAGTTTGAAAAGGCTCTTGAAACCATGCTCACAAAAGAGCGTGGCGTTATCGCATTGCAGATCCTTGCAAATAAGATAACAAATTCGGGTACTGAGATACTCAGAAGCGTTGTTATGCAGGAAAACGCACTCATGATGGCTAACGATGAGTTCATGGAAAAGTATGACGAGGCTATCAAAGAGATAGGCGAGATAAGAAATAAGAAAAGACAGGAATTTGTCAAGATCAATGATGCCGCAAATCAGGTGTTCAATGACCTGCAGCCAGTTCTGGACAGCTATTGGACAAACATCGAGCAGACAGCTATGGAGGTTATAGACAACTTCCAGATGTCCTCTGACGATTTCAAGAAAGACCAGCTCAAGCTCGTTACCGCAAAGCTCACCGAGAAAATAAAGGAGAGCATAGAGGCAAGAGCGCAGATAATCTGCGAGCAGATACAGAACAGCATAAACTTCGCTGTTTCCTGCGAGGCTGAAAGACTTCAGGAATTTGAGGACGAGTTCTTCGAGTCCGTTACAAAGATACAGCAGATGTTCACTATCTCTGACAGAGTTTCAAAGAACGGCGGCGTAATGGATAAGATAATCGGCGTTGCTATCGGCTCTTACGGCGTCGGAGGATTGTTCCTGGGCTTCAGAGAGTCTGGCGTAAAGGGCGCACTTTTAGGCGGAGCAACAGGCTTTGCAGGATTTTATGCTACTTATTATACCGCTATATTCTTTGCAGGCTTCTTTGGCATCACCGCTACCCTGCCAGTGACCCTCTGCCTTATGGCTCTTGCAGGCATTGCAGGTACTTTTACTTCAAACTTTGCCGTTGATAAGATACTTGTTAAGGAAAGAATAGATAAGTATAAGTCAAACTTCAAAACTCAGGTGAGAAAGCAGTTCCATGAAATGAAGCTCAATAATGACTTCACTGAAACTGTCCGCCGTCAGGTATTCTCAGCTTTTGAGGGTCTGAAGGGCAAGATCGAGAGCGAAACAGAGATAATCCTCCGTGATACTCAGGAAACACTTGATAATCTTAATGATCTTAAAACAGAAAAGAGCAACATTTCTCAGAAGGAAATGGAGCGTCTCCATGATATTGCCGAGAGCGCAAGCGCTATAGTTCAGGAAGCATATCAGGTAAGACGTGTGCTTACCGAAGCTATGGAAAGCTGACGGTCATATAAAAATATTATTTTAGGATCAAGGGAGGACAGGTCATGAGTACAAATACAACGGAAAGGGAAAATCCGCTGCTACAGATTGACACAAGCTTCCGCACATATTTGAACGCTTATACAAGAAGCTATCAGAACCATATAGTTGACGGCGTGCTTGACTATGCTTTTGAGTCCGACTTTGCCGTAAGGCAGAAGATAATGGGACTTGGGGGCTGGGGAAAGCTCGTCAAGGCGGCAGGCTCGCAGGACGTTTCTGCCGAAGCAAAGCACCTGTTTCTTAAGTGCGAGCAGGTTGGCCCGCTGAAATATCCTGATATCTATGACATTGTGAAGAAGTGTGCCGAGCGGCTAGAGCTTGTTGTGCCTATCGTCTTTGTCAGAGGGGATATGGATAAAGCACAGGTCTACTCTGTGGCAAGTGATATCATCGAGCCTTGTATCGTGCTTTCAAAGCAGGTAGTGGAAATGTGCAGCAAGGAGGAGCTTATGTTCCTTATAGGCTGCGAGTGTGGAAGAATACAGAACAATCATTGTGCCTATAATATGGCATTTACATATCTCAATTACAATAAGTATACTTACAGACCAGTTGAAAGGTCATATAAGCAGACTGTGAACAATCAGCTTTATACAGCGCTTGTTCAGTGGGTGAAGTATGCTGATATAACTGCAAATAGAGCAGGCATTATCTGCCTCGATAAGCCGGGAATGTTCATAAGCGTCATAACAGGGCTTTATAACAAGGGCTATATCGACTTTTATGGCAGACAGCAGAAGAATATGGATACCGACGGACTTATCAAAAAGGCTGAGAGCGTCCATGCAGTTTCTTCAAGAAATCTGAAAACAGATAATACTATGAGCGAGCTTGAAAAGCTTGTTGTCGCAGCTACTGAGTTTCTGTATTGCTCAGTTCTTTATGAATGGCGTGGCGACGCAGAGGATTCTGACAGACACCTTGTTTCAGGTCAGATATGTGATGTGCGCAGCAGTATTATAATCGGAAACGGAGGCGTGATAGGTGGATAGTGCTAATATCAATACAGCGGAGCAGAATATTGCACAGGTAAAGACCGCTCTTAAAGCCTTTGTTGAAAATGAAAAGATAGCGAAAATGCTCGGCAAGGATTTTGTCAGCGAAATGAACGATTGGGAAGCTCTTATCGAGAAAAAAAGCGAAGAGCCTTTCACGCTGGTCATACTTGGCGAGTTCAAAAGGGGAAAAAGCACCATTATAAACGCCCTGCTGGGCAAGGAGCTTGCACCTATAAACGTTACACCTGAAACTTATACCATAAATGAGATATCTTTCGGTCATACGCAGTATGTGGAAGCTATCCTTGAAAACGGCATGAGAGTGCCGCTGTCGTTGGAGGATATTACAAGAGAAAAGCTTGAGCAGAGAATGAAGCTTTTTCCTGCAAAAATAAGCTATGTTCAAATAAAGGACAATGCCCCTATACTCAAAGAGATAAGGATAGTGGATACCCCGGGTCTTTCTGACTTGGAGAGCCTTGATAAGCAGGTAATGGATTATATTGTCAATGCCGACGCTATCATGTATGCGGCATCATGCCTGCTGCCTTTTTCTGAAAGCGAGCAGTTGTTTCTTGCAAGCCATGTCCAGCCTCAGCGATTTGGTATGCTCTATATCCTCGTGAATATGATAGACGCAATGAACTCTCAGAAGGATGCTGATAAAATACTAAAGCGTGTGAGAAACATATCCGAGAGGATAGTGCCTAACGCTATCGTATACGGCATAAGCGGTGCAGACGAGCTTAGCCGAAAGCTTGGCAGAGAAAGACCGCTGGACAAGGGTACAAGAGAGTTTTACGAAACTCAGTTTTTCCAGTTCGAGCTGTCTTTGCAGCGTGATATAATCATGCAGAAGGACGTTATACGTTCAAAGCGTGTTCTTACAATGCTTTCGCAGATGTGCGACGAAACAGCCGCAAAGCTTAGACTTATAAGCGATATGGCAGAGCTTGACAAGCAGAAGCTTGCCGACAGAGCAAAAGAGTTTGAGGAGCAGTGTGAAAAGCTTTCAAAGGCTCTGGAGGAGAAAAAGCCTGCTTTGCACCTTTCTATTATCGAAATGCAGCAGGAAGCCGAAGCTTGGATGTATGAGTTCTTCTCAAAGCTGAGAGCAAGCGTTTTGGATTGCCGTGGAAAAGACGCAGACGGAAACGACCTTTACAGCTCTGAGGATATAGAAAAGCATTTCTATTCGTTCCTTATGGAAAAGGTGGGCGAAGCATATCGAAATTGTATCGAGAGCCATAGAGATAGGATAGCCGAGATAGTGGAAGGCACAGGCAGAGAGCTTGCCTCCGCCCTTGGCATAGACGATCTTTCAAAGGCGGCAAAGGCTCCGTCAGTGGAAATGATAATGACCTCCCTGAACAAGAATGTAACACGTTCTGTTATGGGCGTTCAGCTTTTCGGCACAAGCGAAACCTTTCCTCCTGCCACAATGTCAGTTTTCAGTCTTATCCTTAAAAAGAAAAAGCAGACCGATATAATTGATATCGCTCTTGAAAACTATGACGATATCAGAAATAATATCGTCAAGGATATAAAGACAGTTTATCAGGATCTTGAAACAAAGGCAGCCGCAAGGCTCGACAGCCTTTATCAGTATCAGGTGGAAATGGGCAGAGAAGCCCTCAATCAGGCTCAGCAGCTCATGATGGTTTATGATAATGACGAGATAAGGCAGACCCTTGTGGAAGCAAAGCAAATGCTTGCCGAGCCACAGAGAATACTGGCAGAGAGCAAATTATAACAAAAATAAAAACGTCCCATTAAGTTGGGGCGTTTTTTTGATAATGGCGTAAATATGCTTTTTGACAAAAATAAAACAGGCTGTTTTTGCAGCCTGTTAAGAATATCTAAAAAGTATCAGATCAACGGGCGACCTCAGGTCGCCGCTACATTTTGTATGCAGTAAATTATTTGTCTTTGTATTGCTCAACTTTGTTTTCTATCTTGTCAACAGAGTTTCTTTCTGTTATGTCAACACGATAGTTGTACTGAGCGTTCTTTGTGACAGTGTTTTCAGTGAAGTATTCAAGTTCACCGTCTTTATCGAAAAAATAGGTTGTGGAAAAGCCCTTTGTGCCTATCTCCTCAGCGTCCTTTCCTAGCTTTGAAACGTCATAAACATACGTCACAGTAACAGAGCCGTCATCACCGATAATGTCAGAAACAGACTCAACAGCTTTCGGAGCAAACATCAGCATACCCTCGTCAGCTTGTGGGTGCTTTGCCTTTCTTGTGTACTTTGAAAAGTCCTTGTCGCCCTTTACCAAATGTGAGTATTCTCCGTTATCATAGGTGTAGCTCTCGATTCCGTTGTTATACTGAGCGTATTCCTTTCCACCGTTCTTGCCGTAGTAAGAATAGGTCAGCACATCCTTTTCGTCATACTTGAAAGTGAACTCCTGCTCTATATCACCAGTGTCCTCGTTGGTTATAACGACTTTTGCGGAGTCAAGCGTCGCATAGTCCTCCCTTGCCTGATATACCAATGTGTCATGCTTTAGCTCAGGCGTACCGCAGGAAGTGCATAAAAGGCAGACAGCCACTGTTAAAGCTACTGCTGCTGTTTTTAGAAATCTCATTTTAAAATTTACTCTCCTTAAAGCCCCTTGCAGGTCTTTGAGAACACTATAAGCGCCGCAGCAATAGTGAATATCTGCGAGATAGTTGCATGGACCATAAGACCTATATTGAATTTTATCACATAAAGGTCTATAGCAAAGCTTTCAATGCCTACATTTTTTCCCCATGCAAGCCAGCCCACATAATCCTTGCCCTCACAGACGTAAGCTATGAACGCACCAAGTATTATTCCTGCCAGCATGAAAAATATAAACGCGAAAGTCTTTTTGAAATTTTTCATGACTGAATATCCTCTGTTTTATGTATCGGTATCTATTTTCTTCTTGACGGAGATTTTCTCTTGTTGTCAATGACTTTTTTCAGATCAGAAAATCTCTCCTCGCTTGACGCCTTGAACTTGCTGAGCATATCCTCAAAATCAGCGTTTCCTGAATTGCTGTCAGCATTGTATACCGGAGGCGGATTTTTAGCAAAATCCTGTGGCGCTCTGTCTCTGTTGTGATCCCTGTTATAGTCGTTTCTAGGTCTGCCCTGAGAATTGCCTCCCTGACGGTTGAAATTTCTCTGACCACCGTTAGGTCTGCCCTCTCTGCCACCCTGGTGACCGTTCTCTCTTGGCTTTCTCTGTGGCGCAGGCTGAGCCTTCTTGATAGAAAGCGATATCTTTCCGTCGTCGCCTAAATTAAGCACCTTTACCTTGACGGTCTGACCCTCGGTAAGATGATCCTTTATCTCGTTTACGAATGTGTTCGCAACCTCCGAGATGTGGACCATTCCTGTCGTATCCTTGTCAAGCTCCACAAATGCTCCGAATTTTGTGATACCTGTTACTTTTCCTTCATAAATTTTTCCTACTTCAAGCTGCATTTGATCTTTGTGTCCTCTCTGCAATAAAAATTCTGCTATATGAACGGTCAAAAGACCGTGTTTGCCTTAGTCGCTGTTGTTTACAATATAAAATCTGCGCTCATTAGGATAAGCATAGCCCAGCTTTTCAATAGCTATCTTCTCCATATACTCCGCCTCATCGTCAGAACTGAGCAGCCTTGTGTATTCATCATTGAGCTGCTTGGCGGCGGTTATCTTTTTATTTATAGCGTCTGACTCTTTTCTGAGCTGTGCTATCTGCGCCTGCTGTGAGATGATAGTCACCCCTGAATAAACAACAAGAGCGGCAACAGCAAAAATAGTCATAAGCTTAACAAATCTTGATCTTTTCGGCTTTGGATTTTTTTTAGCAGCGTCCTTTTCAGCGTCAGCCGTTTCGGACGTTTTATTTTTAAAACCTAGCATTGCGTACTCCTTTTTTGATTACAAAACCGACCTTTCCATAAGCAATACCCCAATAACTGTCATGAGGCGTTACCTATACTCTTTTCTATTATACACTAATCAAAAGAGAGTTTTCAAGTGCTTTTAGAAGTTTTTTTTCGCAGAGAGGAAATTTTGCACTTTTTCACAAAACAGTCCCTGAAACCGTCTGCTCTTTTGGTAATAAATTTAACCACAGGCGAAAACGTTTTAGCAAATAGTTTTCTGATGATCGAAAAAAGGCTCCTCATCACGGATACAACAGCGTTTCCTACAGTAAGATGTTCTATCACGGAGCCTGTTAGCATACCGACTAAAACAAACCCTCTTATAGCCCCCGTCAGCCCGGTGCAAAATGTGAAAAGTGCAAAGCCGTAAAGAAATGTGTAAATGATATCCTCAAAAAAGGTGAGTATCTTCCCATGTGGCAAAGCCGCCCTGAATACCCTGAAAATATCATATAAAAGTCCCAGCCCGCAGCCCAGAACCACAGACAGCAGAAAAAGCTCCCTTTCAAGCTCTAGCCCCAGTTGCATTTCTTCCATTTTCTTTCCCCTTTCTCAAACCTTTTGCTTAAAAACCGCTTGAATATGCAATTCCCCACTTGTAGGGGCGAACAGCGTTCGCCCGTTGGCTGACCGCTATTTGTTATCTGCCTATCCGTATTTTGCCGAAAGCTCCGCAAACAGGCGGGCGACCTCAGCCCCTACATATGTTATCTGAATATCTTCCCTATCGCCGAGAGCTTTTTCTTTCTGTCCTTTTCTCCATAAATCAAAGCCCAGATATCTCCCTCCACGGAAACATCTCCCGATTCAACGCTTATTTCGTTTATGTGCAGGTCTTTGCCTTTTATCGTCAGCTCTCCAAGCTGTGTGAAAAGCCTTATCTCATCCTCGTCAAAGCTGTCAACGTCCGTCACGTCCGAAAGCTGTAAACGCTGTCTGTTTTCAAGAATGGCATTGTGCCTGCCCTGAGTATCATTCATAAAAGCACCCCCTGATATTTTTCTTATCTATGTATATTCGCTCCGTGTAAAAATATTTCTGTGAAAACGTTTTATATCCTTGACAAAAACGCCTTGAAAAGCTAAAATAAACATATGCAAAAAAACATAGTATCGAAAGGATATGAAAAAATGGCAGAGAATAAAAAGCTTATAACAGCAGACAACAGCTTTCTTACTTATATGGGCAGAATAGACTTTTCCGATAAAACACGCCCTGAGTTTTATTACGCAGGCTCAAATGTAAAAATGACTTTCACAGGCACAAGCGTATCCGCCGTGATAAAAAACCATAAGTATTTCAACATTCAGGAGCTTGGCTTTGTTATGGACGGCAAAGAGGGCAAGGTGACTTTTGATAAAAATGACGAGGATATCACCCTTGATATCGCTTGTGACCTTGAAAAAGGCACTCATACCGTCACCCTTTTTAAAAGGCAGGACGCTTCCCATTACTTTGAGTTCGTGGGCTTTAAAATAGACCCCGACGGAGAAGTTTTCGAAAATCCTCCTCTCCCTGCAAGGAAAATAGAGTGCTATGGCGACTCTGTTTCCGCAGGCGCAGTGTGCGAGGCAGTTGACTTTGTTGCAAGCTGTGACCCTGAGGATCATCAGGGAGTTTATGATAACGCATGGCATAGCTATGCAATGATAACAGCAAGAAATCTTGGCGCACAGATCCATAATATCGCACAGGGCGGTATCGCAATTTTCGACAACACTGGCTATTATCATGCCCCGAATTATATCGGCATGGAGTCTGTATACAATAAGCTTTGCTATTTCCCAGAGGGAGCAAAGGGTGTGACCCCTTGGGATTTTGAGAATTATACCCCTGACGTTGTGCTTTTTGCAGTGGGTCAGAACGACCCGCATAATGAGGGTCACGAGGATTTCGATATCGCAGACCCCGATTACAGAGCAAAGTGGAAAAATGCCTACAAGAGCATTATCCTTGACCTTAGAAGCAAATATCCAAACGCAACATTCGTGCTTCTGCTGACAGTTCTCTGCCACGGTGAGGAGTGGGATAAAGCCGTTGACGAGATAGCAAACGAGCTTAATGACGAGAAGATAACACATTTTATGTTCACAAGAACAGGCAAGGCGACCCCCGGTCACCCAAGATTTCCTGAGCAGTATGAAATGGCGGAGGAGCTTACAGCTTATCTCTCAAACATGGGCGATAAGATCTGGGGCTAAAAGCTAAAAGATAGAAATAATAGGGCGAACAGCACTCCCCCTACACAGACTTTAAAAGCATCTGTAGGGGCGAACACTGTTCGCCCGTTTTTTACGCAAACTTATCGTTTCTATGCATCATTATTGCACTTATTATCCTGCTATAGTCAGCTTAAATCCTGCTGTTCTGCCGACTGCCTGTCAAGCTCCATGCGGTAAGCAGAAAGTATCTCTCCCTCTATCTCATTGCGAAGCTCGCTGTCGATGGGGTGAACAATATCACGGAAAACCCCGTTGTCATCACGGCGGCTGGGCATAGCCACAAAAAGTCGCTCCTCCCCTTGCACTATCTTGATATCATGTACCGCAAAACTGCCGTCAAAGGTCAGGCTCACAACGGCTCTGAGCTTGCCCTCGTTTATAAATCTTCTGAATTTTACCTCTGTTATAGTCATTTTCATGCGTCCTTTCTTGTGATGTAATGCCTGTAGTAATATTTTTGCCTCTTTTTTTGAAAAATAATCAAAAAAGGGGTTTATTTTTTTTTAGAAATGTTATATAATAAAATAAACATACATTCTGAATTATCTATTATTCTAAGGAGTATTACAAAGATGATAACAAATGAGATCTTGAAAAATATAAAGCACGTTCATTTTATCGGTATAGGCGGCTCTGGTATGTACCCTCTGGTGCAGATATTCCATTCAAAGGGATATTTCATCACAGGCTCAGACAATAACGAAACCGAAACTCTTGAAGCCGTAAGAAAGCTTGGCATAGAAGTCTTTCTCGGTCAGAGAGCCGAGAATATCAAGGGTGCAGACCTTATAATCTATACCGCCGCAATAATGTCAGATAACCCTGAGCTTATCGCCGCAAAAGCAAGCGGTGCGATCTGCTGTGAAAGAGCCGAGATACTTGGACTTGTCACAAGCTGGTATACGAACGCTCTTTGCGTTTCAGGCACTCACGGAAAGACCACAACTTCTTCCATGCTCACACAGATATTCGTTCAGGAGGGTACTGACCTTTCCTGCGTTATAGGCGGAAAGCTCCCAAGCATAGGCGGCTCAGGCAAGGCAGGCTCATCACAGACTATGGTCTGTGAATCCTGTGAGTTCGAGGATCATTTTCTCAGACTTTTCCCTGACGTTTCAATTATCCTTAACGTTGACGCAGACCACCTTGAGTATTTCAAGAATATTGAAAATATCATAAAGTCTTTCCATAAGTTCGCAACCATGGCTTCAAAAGCCGTTATCTATAATGGCGACGACGCAAATACTCTGAAAGCCGTTGAGGGTGTCAACAAGGAAATGATATCTTTCGGCTGGGATAAGAAAAACGATTATTCTGCCGTTATAAAGTCTAAAAAAGGCTTGCAGACACGCTTTGAGCTTTATTATAAGGGCGAGTTTGTCAGAGAGCTTACTATCCATGTTCCTGGCGACCATAACGTCATGAACGCCCTTGCAGCTATCGCTGCCGCAAGATATTCAGGCGTTTCATGGGAGGGTATCGAAAAGGGACTTGATACTTTCTTTGGCGCAATAAGACGTTTCGAGAAGATAGCCGAGGTCAAGGGCGTTACTATCGTTGACGATTACGCTCACCACCCAAAGGAGATCGAGTGTACACTGAAAGCCGCAAAGGGTCTTGATTTCAACAGAGTGTGGGCAGTTTTCCAGCCTTTCACCTATTCAAGAACAAAGATACTCATGAACGATTTTGTGAAAGCACTTTCTATTGCAGATATTGCCGTTGTAACGGATATCATGGGAAGCCGTGAGAAAAATACCGACGGTGTTTATGCTGAACAGCTTGCAGAGAAGATACCAAATGCAGTTTGGTTCAAGACCGACCATGAGCTTGTTGATAAGCAGACTGCACAGCAGAAGGAATATAACTTCTCACAGTGTATCGACTATATAAAGAAAAACTGCAAGGAGGGCGACCTTGTTATAACTCTTGGCTGCGGAGATGTCTATAAGCTTGCAAAAAGGCTTGCAAAAGAGCTTTAGGTTTAGAAGATAAAGATTTATTGATATAACAGAAAGGACGGAGCTATGAGAAAAGTAACCGAGAACGAGAAAATGGTATTCGAGTTCATAAAGGATCGCATAGAAGAGGGATATCCGCCGACAGTTAGGGAGATTTGTGCGGAGTTTGGCTTTAAGTCTACCTCAACAGCCCATAGATATATAAATAATCTCACCGCAAAAGGCCTTCTTGAAAAGGGAAATAACCAGAACAGAGCCATAAGGCTCACAGGCGGCAACGGCATGAAGATCCCCCTTGTGGGAACTGTCACCGCAGGTATCCCTATCACTGCCATTGAGGAGATAACAGACTATATAAGCTTCCAGCCTGCAAGGCATTACAGCAATCCGCTTTTTGCCCTAAAGGTAAGGGGAGAGTCCATGATAAACGCCGCTATCCTTGACGGAGATATGGTAGTTATAGAGCAGACCCCATATGCAGAAAACGGCGATATAGTCTGCGCGCTTGTTGACAACGAGTCAGCTACCATAAAGACTTTCTATAAAGAGGACGGCCATTACAGACTGCAGCCTGAAAATGACACCATGGATCCTATCATAGTAGACGAAGTAAGCATACTTGGCAAGGTTGTGGGCGTTGTAAGATATCTGTAAATATAGATAAAGAAGATTTGTAGGGGCGAACAGCGTTCGCCCGTGTCATTAAAGAAAACGGGCGGATAGTCCAACATAGATATAGAAAAAACTTCGACAAACAAAACAGTTCTAAGTGTGTAAAGGATTGGTAATAATGAGCAGACATTGTACATTCTGCGGTTCTAAGCTGGAGGACGGAGCTAAGATATGCACCAACTGCGGAAAAATGGTACCTATCGCCTCATCGACCCAAAGACGTGGCGAGCAGGAGTTTATAGACCGTTCAAGGATACAGGGCATACCGAAGCGTGTTTATGAACACCCGAAAAGAGCCGAAGCAGAGGAAAGAATGCGCCGAGAGCAGGAAGCTCGCAGGGTAAAGCGTGTAAGAGAGACAGAGCGAAACAGAGAAATGAGTGCGGCAGACTATAGGCGCACCCCAACTGAACATTCAAGCAGCGGCAAAGAGAATTATGGTAAGGGCAAAAAGATACTAAAGACCTTGCTTAAGATCGCAGTGGTAATATTGGTGATATATTTTGCGATTGCCTTTGTGAGAATATTCAGCGTAAGACATTCCACATACGATTTTGATACCGAAATGAAATTAGCAAGCGAAAATTACGGTGAAGCCGTTGACGCATATTTCAAAGACGGCAAGTGGAAATATAACATCTTTAGAAATCAGGTGTCCTATGAGGGAACTTCCGAAAGTGGCGACGATTATGTTATGATATTCGGCAAGAATGACGGTCAGACTGTCGTAAGGCAAATGACAAAGAACAGCAAGAAGGTCGCTTCTGACAGCATAATGAACGATGTCATGGGAATGTTCATGTTCGAGAAAAAGGTCACAGGATAAAAAAATAAGCGCATAATTATGTAGTCATTTGTAGTGGCGAACAGTGTTCGCCCGCATTTTGACACGCATTATAAAACGAAACGGACGAAGTAAAAAAGCTTCGTCCGTTTATTGCTTTGTAGGGGATCGGCGCAATTTCTGCATTGCAGAAATGCGACGTCCCACTTTTTTTGTTGTTTGTGTTTTTTTACAGCCTAATTTATACTATTGTCACGCTTTTTATCAAACATTCTGTAATACTGCACAGTTTCATATTCGTTCAGCGTGTCCTTGTATTTGTCAGCCACATCATTTATAGAATACCATTCTCCGTCAGCCGTTTTGTAGCCGTAAGAGCTTATTATCGGAATGTCACAGCGTATCTTGTCAAGCTCCTGCTGATATCTCGACTTTGGGAGTCCAGCCGCTTCCATGACCTCGTTTGAAAGATAGTTAAGGCTTATATCGTCTATCTTCTCCGCTTCAACGCCCTTGTTGCTCCAAATAAGGAAAGGAGTCTGTCGAAGTCTTGAGTAATCCTCCGTTGAAAGTAAAGCCACGTCCTTGCCATAGAGATATTCCGTGAAGTCTATGATATGCGGATAATGGTCGCCGAACATTACGATTATGACCTCTTCCTGCTTGTGTCGGAAATAGTTTATAAGCTCTCCCAACGCCTTGTCAGACTGATAGATAAGATTTAGATATTCCTGTGCCGCAGGGTCGTTGTAGTCCTCAAAGGTTATCTCATGAATAACACCCTCCGGATGATCATACGGCGCATGGTTCTGCATGGTCGCTGTCCATACAAAATAAGGCGAGCCTGCGTGTCTTTCATATTGCTCTTCAATATATCTGAAAATGGTTTCATCTGTGATATTTCCGTTGAAATATTGGATATCGCTCATTCTGTCCTGACAATTGTATATCCTGTCTTTGAATTGAAGCTGTTCATAGGCGTTGCCTATATCCCATAGTCCCTCAGAGCAAGGCGAGATTGCCTGCGTTGTGTAGCCAAGCTCGTTTAGCCAGCTTACAAGACCGTTTTGTTTGTCGTTGAGATATTGGGTGAATACCGCACTTCCCGACGGCAAAAAGCCAAGAGTGTTGCCAGTAAGAAATTCATACTCAGAGTTGCAGGAATAACCGCCATATGCCGAAACGGAAACATATCCGCTTATGCTTTCTTCCTGCAATTTGTGATAGTTAGGCAGATAGTCTTTGTTAGTCTTGAACTGAGCGATATGCTCAAAGTCTGCAAAGGATTCGTTCATGATAGCAATGATAGTAGGCTTTTTGTCAGCCTTTTGTACCTCATACTGAGTTATGATATCCTCAGCCTTTTGAGTGGAGTAGCCATCAGGCTTCGTCACACGGTCAAACATTCCGTCGAAGCAGAACATAAGGTCATAGCCTACGCACCTGTATGTGTCTGCATTTTCCGCACCTGAAAAGTTCAGCCTGATGTATCTGTTCTTTATACCAAGGTCATAGGCAAACCTGCCACCATATACGAATACGAAACACCCTGCGATAACAGCCACACCCGATATTATCCTGCTGCGTATTTTTATCTTCCTTACTTTTGTCGTCACCGTTACAGCGAAAATAAGAATAAGATCACAAAGCACAAACATCACTTTGCTGTCTAAAAACAGTGAGTACATTCCGTTTATCTCACTGACTGACTTTATGTTGGCAAGGTCGGCAAACTGAACAGGATTCCCCCTGAACTCGGTGACATAATACTGTGCCAAAGCATATATGGCAAATATGACGTTCACTCCGCAAAACCAGGCGTGTGGCTTCGGGAATATCACCGCACCTATAAGATATAAAAGCCAGCAGAGCAATATTCCAAGGAGAATGTAAAGCACATTGCTCTTTGGAAAATATGACCCCATTACAAAGTCCGGAAGAAAATAAGAATTTAGTCCAAGCATAAAAGCCGCCGTGAAAGGGTCGATGTAGCCTTTTGTTTCGCTCTTTTTCAGCTTCTTTTGAATTGAGAAAAATTTCGCAATAATAAATATCAGTGCCAGCTCAACAGCGCAAGCCCCTATAAGCGCATAATTTCGTTCTTTCGGCAGGAAGTTGTCTTTGTCCATGTATATGCCCAACAAAGCACAAATGACTCCTACCGCTATAACTGCCACTACAGCACTTATAAATCGTAATGTTTGCATTCCGTCAGGTGACGCAAACCATGCTCCTATTTTTTTCAGCAAGCCTTTTTTCTCCTTTGCCTGCTGTGTTTGAATGTTTTGTTGTTCTTTCATTACAATATACTCTTTTCTGTTGATTTACACGCATTTTACAATACCTATTCATTATAGCATAGCTATCAGCAAATTACAACAGCTAAAATCAACGAATATTTTACTGCTTGATGTCAGGTGTTCACAATTAATTTACCCCATGCTTCAAAGAGTGTGTAAATTGCTCTTGAAAAAGGGACGGCAACGTGTTATAATATTTATGTATTTCAAAAAACATAAGGAAAAGAGGTAAATATATGTCACATGAGAAGATACTGGTGCTTGACTTTGGCGGACAGTACAATCAGCTTATTGCAAGACGTGTGAGAGATCACCACGTTTATGCAGAGATAAAAAGCTTTGAAACTCCGATCGAAGAAATAAAAGCAGCAGGCTATAAGGGCATAATCTTCACAGGCGGACCAAACTCCGTTTATGATATGACTTCCCCGCATTATGACAAGGCTATACTTGACCTTGGCATACCAGTTCTCGGCATCTGCTACGGCTGTCAGCTTATTTCATGGATGAGCGGTGGAAAGGTAGAAAGCTGTAAAAAGAGCGAGTACGGCAAGATAGAGATAACAGTCTCCGCAGAGAGCAAGCTTTTCAAGGACGTTCCTGATAAGAATATCGTATGGATGAGCCATACCGACTATGTCAGCGAAGCACCTGAGGGCTTTGTTATCACTTCCCATTCAGATGATTGCCCATGTGCGTCAATGGAGAATGCAGAGAAGAAGATATATGCCGTTCAGTTCCACCCTGAGGTAACTCACAGTGAGTATGGTAACGTCATTTTGAAAAACTTCCTTTACGAGGTCTGCGGCTGTAAAGGCGATTGGGTAATGGATAACTTTATCGAGAACACAGTTGCAAAGCTTAAAGAGCAGATAGGCGATAAGAAAGTAGTTTTGGGACTTTCAGGCGGAGTTGACTCATCAGTTGCCGCAGGACTTATCAGCCGTGCAGTGGGCAAACAGCTCACCTGCGTGTTCGTAGATCAGGGCCTTATGAGAAAAGACGAGGGCGACTTTGTTGAGGAAACTTTCACAAGACTTTTCGATATGAGATTTGTAAGAGTAAACTGTCAGAAGCAGTTCCTTGAAAAGCTCAAGGGCATAACAGATCCAGAGGAAAAGAGAAAGACTATCGGAACAGAGTTCTATAAGGTATTCTGGGATAAGATAAGAGAAGAGGCAGACGGCGGATTTTTCGCACAGGGTACTATCTACCCTGACCGAATCGAAAGCGGAAAGGGCGACGCTGCCACAATAAAAACTCACCACAATCAGGTGAAAATGCCTGAGGACATCAACTTTGACGGCGTTATAGAGCCGCTTGGCGACCTCTTCAAAGACGAGGTAAGAAAAGTCGGCGAAAAGCTCGGCATACCAAAGGAACTTGTATGGCGTCAGCCGTTCCCAGGTCCAGGACTTGGCGTAAGAATAATCGGTGAGATAACAGAGGATAAGATAAAGGTGTTGCAGGAAGCAGACGCCGTTTTCCGTGACGAGATCAAGAAAAGCGGAATTGAGAGCAGCCTGAGCCAGTTCTTTGCAGTTCTCCCGAACGTCCAGACAGTAGGCGTAATGGGCGACCACAGAACCTATGACCACCTTATAGCTATCAGAGCCGTAACAACAGACGACTTCATGACAGCCGATTGGGCAAAGATACCATATGATGTTCTCGCAAGAATATCCAACAGGATAACAAACGAAGTAGACCATGTAAACAGAGTAGTTTACGATATAACCTCAAAGCCACCGGGAACGGTGGAGTGGGAATAATGCAAACACTTGCTGAAACGGCGTAATACCGTGCTTTTCGTGGCATAGTTAAGCTGAATGGCAACGTTTTGGCAACATTTTTCTATCATCGGCAACAGTGATATAATAATTGTCTGAAAAGATAAGAGCTATCTGATTCAATTTAAGAATCGGATAGCTCTTTTTTATGTTATTTCATAATAATCTGGATCTAATATAAATTCTCCATTTGTTAAGTCAAGCCAATTATTGCATATGGTTATAAGCTTTTGGATTTTACTTGCAAATGCATTAATAGCGTTTTTCTTTAAACAATAGCAATAGCATAATGATGGAGCGTTATCTGTTGGATAATGAGTAGTATTAATTACTTTACCGCCATCAGTATCAACATATCTTTTTCCATTTTTATCTATAGTTTCTATAATAATAAATGAGTTTTCTAAATTATTAGGATTTAATGAATGAGCATCTATAGCTTCAAGGTTGTCATATTTAGAAGAAGATACTATTTCATATGGATATTCTTTGTTTCGCTTAGAAATAAAATAACCATAGCCTCTAATCCAATCAAGCAGTTCTAATACAGTAAAACTCCATTCTTTAGGAAAATATGCGGATGAAAATAAATCTTTCAAAATATTTTGTAGATTTGTAGCTTCTACACAAAAGTCATTTAGTGCAATAAATCCAGGAAATTGTATACCACAAACATGGAATTCTATCTCTTTAATAGAACAGTTCAACAAATTTTGAACTTGTGCTAATCCAGAACTCATACTTATGGTTCCAAAAACCAAATTTGCCATTTGCTTTGCTATAGCTAAAATGGAACGATCTATTTTCCCTTTTATATAATCGTTTAGCGGATTGAACAATTGCCCTTTAACATACAAATCCTTGATATTCTCTTCTATTATTTTACTAATTCTGTCTGCTTCGTTTCCTTCACAGGGATTAAATGCTGTGATTCTTTTTTGCCGTAAGTCAAACGGCAATTCTTCTATAATTCCAGTATTTATATCAAAAAGACAAATAATCCTGTCCCAACCAATTTTACTTGCTGCATAACCTAATTCAATCAATACATTAGGATTTGGAGTTTTTCGACCGGTATAGTCTGAATTAACTATACTAATATCACAAATGAACAAAACGCTTTTGTCTATTTTGTCAAAAATAGTTGTAGTAATATCAGGACTGCCATTCTTTCCTTTTGTGTCGCGGTCATAACCAACATATATAGAAGCATCTTTTTCTAGGCGATTTAGTGCTTTCTTTATACATTTCTCAATAAAATATCTATGAGTTTTACCTTCCAAATCATTTTGCCAGGAATAAAATATAATACGAGTCATAATGCCTCCATAATAATATAACAAAATTATGCATTTCCTATCTCATCATGTTTATTATTTCAGCTTGCGTAATTCTTCGTCATTCCGCTCCGCTTCCGCCCTCGGATACCTGTATCTCCACTGGTCGTACTCCTCGCGGCTGATCTCCCCATTGCGGTACTTCTGAGCCATTTCCTCCCAGGGTTTGAGCAGACCTGTCATCTTCGCAAAAGTCGAGCCGTTCTGTCTGTTGATGCGGATACAGATTTCACCGTCCAGACGGTCAATCTTGAAGCCGTATAAGTCCTCTAAAGCAAAGAGTGTGTGCATAAGTCCGGTGTAGCTGTCAATGTTCGGGACGTTCTTGGCTGCGGAATGCAGAAAGGACAGCCTGAGTATTACCGTGGCGCAGT
>NZ_LARF01000057.1:0-7682 GCF_000980385.1 Ruminococcus sp. N15.MGS-57 | reverse complement strand
TTCTGTCGATAGCGGCAAGAGCCTTTTCGACTTCTGAGAAGTCCTCATAATCGTCCTTGTTAAGAGCCTTTGCGGCTTTCTCTGCCTTGTCAAGCTCTGTGTAGTCTGCTGACTTGTATGCAAGTTCAAAAGCCTGTGTATGTGTTGCGATATCTGCTGAAATAGTTATTTCCTTGCTGAGAGGCTCGCAATCGTCAGCAGTTACATCTACAGTGTAAGTGCCTGCTGTAAGCATTGCAGTATTGTTTGTTATCTCTTTTCCGTCTACCTTTATTACAACATTTTTCAGGTCAGCAGGTGTTACTTCAAAATCAACTGCATATTCCTTAGTTGGCAGGACAGGTGTTTTTCCCTCAACATACTGATACTTTGCACCGCCAGCTGTCAACTCGTCATAAAATTCTTTTGTTGTCATATAGTCATATGATTTAGCCTTGCCTGCTTCTTTATTTGAACCGCAAGCTTCAACATTTTCTGTTTCTGTGAAATAGTTGTTTTTAAAGTCAGTTGTAGACGAGGAATCCTTCCCCACTATTCCGCCGAAACGTGTATATGGCTTTTTGGCTGAGTACTGTGAAAGGTCAATTTCTCCTGCAAAATAGCAATCACTTACAGAACCGCCGGCTACTGAACCAACGATACCGCCTACATCTGTGGTTCCGTTGCCAACCGGCGTGAGTTTTCCTGTAACATAGCTGTTTATGACCTTGGAATCGCCATACAAACGTCCTACGATACCGCCGGCGTCTGGTGCAGCATATACCATATCGCCTGTGCTTGAACAATAGCGGACTTCCGTTCCAATCTGCGCATATCCAACTATACCGCCCACATAAACACTTTCGTTGTCGCCTGAGATAGTTATGTCTGCTGTGTTCTCACAATATTCAAAAGTTGTGCCGTATGCCTGACCTACCATGCCTATGAAGCCATAAACATATTTGCCGTTATTGTTGAACGATACGTTTGACACACAATCAGAAATAGTACAATCACCTGCAAATCCTGCAATAGTGCCATAAACAGTATATTCGTTATCAGTATTTGTCACATCCAGATTTCCCTCTATAGTCAGACCTGATACCTCTGCTTCCTCAATATCGCCAAAGAAACCGACCAACAAATCTTTACCATAAATAGACGTAAAATCAATGTTTGAAATAGTATGACCGTTTCCGTAGAATTTGCCGCTGAAACAATGTTCAATATAGCCGTTTTCATCGAAAACGTTTCCGATAGGCGTCCATACAACACCTGTCAAGTCAAGGTCATTTTCAAGAACAACAACTGCGTCTTTATTCTTGTCATAATCTCCGTTGTTTACCGCTTTTGAAAACGCCAACAGGTCGTCAACAGTTTTTATTACCGTCTTATTATCGTCTGCAAATGCCGTTGTCGGCACAAACAAAAGACAGCCCGTCACCAAAAGACTTAAAATTTTCTTTTTCATTCTAATTCCTCCATAATATTTTTCGTTGCTGATATTTCTTTTTTTACTCAGAACATAGTTTTACTCGATTATTTTAACACGGCCTACACACTTTGTCAATAAAATTAGCACAAACGGTCAAAAATCTGCACAAGCGGTAACAAAATAAATGAATAATGCTTGAATTTTGCTTTGATGTGTGTTATTATATATTAAGAAATCATGTATAAGAAAGGATTTTTACAGTATGAGAGTGGCATTGGTAGACGATAATAAAAACGACCTTGCACTTCTTCATGAATATATTTCCGAACAAACCGCTCACAGCTGTCAGATAGATACGTTTTCAAGCGGAGAAAGCTTTTTGTCATGCTGGCAGATGGGAGCTTATGATCTGGTGGTGCTTGATATATTCATGGGGAAAATGACAGGGATAGAGGTGGCAGAAAAGCTTCGTGAAACAGACAAAAACGTGCATATCGCATTCGGCACTTCAAGCAACGAGTTTGCAAGCGAAAGCTACGACCTCAACGCCTGCTACTATCTTTGCAAGCCCTTTCAGGCTGACAAAGTAAAAGCCATGCTTGACCGGATCGGTTCTGATGAAATTGATCGTATGCGTTCCGTTAAGCTTCCCGACGGTCAGAACGTGATACTCAGAAATGTTATCTACATAGACTGTGCGTCACATATCGTGACTATCCATTGCACAGACGGTGAAAGCATAGTTTCAAGAAATTCTTTCGCTGAGATCGAGAGCATTTTTTGCAGTCATTCATACTTTTACACTTCCACCAAAGGCGTCATCGTGAATTTCTATGAGATAGCCCAGCAAAAAAGCGACCTTTTCATAATGAGCGACGGCACACATATCCCCATAAGTCGCCGAAAATCCAGAGAAACATTAGACGCCTTCGCTCAGTTTCGCTTCAGTGATCTGCGAAAAGGCGGTGAGCAGTAATGCCTCCTTTATACCGCCTTGTGGAAGTGGGCATATATTCCCTTCTGAATTTTCTGCCACTTATGGTGCTTGCCCTTTATCCCTTCCGGCATAGGCTTCGCTTTTCCAAAACAGCTACCGTGGGACTTGTTGTGGCTCTTTCACTGGTGCAGATCTTTTTAGGCTGGCAGGCGGCATTTTTCAGCACAAATGCAGGTCTGCTAAGTGCAGTCAGCACCCTGCTCTATGCGGCTTTTTACTTTTTCGCTGTGAAGGTCAAGGTCGGCAAAACAGGCTTCACACTGCTTCTGCTTTCAAATAACGCAAGCTTTATCGTCATTACCTCAAAATGTCTGGAGGGCATTCTGTTCCCGTCACTTGCCTATGAATCATACCGCTGGTCGTTTTCCCTTTGTATGCTTATGACAGAAGCCGTGGTATGGGGGCCGCTTTTTATCTACATGAAAAAGGTCTACACACCTGCGGTGGAAAAAGAGCCGTCAGGTCTGGAGTGGCGCTATCTTTGGCTTATCCCATTTACGTTCTATATAATATGGTACTATACGCTCTACGGCAACTCTACGAAAAGCAGCTTAGAGCTTGCTCTGGAGCCAAAGAACACCATAGCTCTGTTCTTTATAAACGCAGGGGCGTTTCTGGTGTATTACATCGTGGCACGGCTGGTCAGCGAACAGCAGAAAAATCTGCGGCTTCAGGAAAATAACCACCTGCTTGAAATGCAGAACCTGCAATATGACTATTTGCAGGATAAGATAAAAGAAACAAGACGCTATAAGCATGATGTCAGACATCATATCGCTCTTATGCAGGAGCTTCTGAAAAAGGGCGAATACGATAAGCTTTCAGAATATCTCAATTCTTTCAGGGATTCTATGCCCGATATATCAGAACGCATTTACTGCAAAAACACATCTGTAAGCGCACTTCTTGCATATTTTGCTCAAATAGCGGAAAGCAGCGGCATTGAATACAAGGTGAGCGCTGACATACCAGATGATATAAAAATAGACATAACCGACCTCTCTGTGCTTTTCGGAAATCTTATCGAAAACGCCATTCACGGCTGCGTGTCTGACAGTGCAAAGAATAAAAAAATAATAATCAGAGCAAAGGCTGACAGCTATTCCCTTTGCCTGGCGGTGGACAACACCTTCACCGGAACTATCCTCACCGACCCAGAAGGTGGTTTCCTTTCCTCAAAACGCAAAGGCAAAGGGATCGGCACAGAGTCTGTCAAGAACATTGCCGCCAAATACAATGGTGTAGCTAAATTTGAATACGGTGACGGAATGTTTTACGCTTCCGTAATGCTGAACATATGAAAAAGGCGGAAAGCTCGCAAAGAGCCTCCGCTTTTTCTGTTTTATCGTCCTCCAAGCTTTACATTTTCAAATGTTGCCACAACAAATAATTCACATATCATTTATAAAATGTTTCTTGTATCTTTTGTGCAAAGTGCTATAATCTAGTTGAAAATACGGAGAGAATTCCGTATAAAGTTAATAAATCAAACAAATCGGAGGTAATTCATTATGATGGGAAGACTCAGAGCAATGCGTGAGCCGCTCAAATATGTTCAGGGCAGAGATGCTACACTTAAGTTTCATGAAGAAATGGGCTATATGGGCAAAAGGTGGCTGTTTGTATGTTCAAACAGTGGCTACAAAGCCTGTCATGACAAGATAGAGAAAAGCTTTGGCGAACTTGACGATTACAGACGCTATGAAGTATTTGGTGGTATATCAAGCAAGGGCGAGATAGCCAAAATGGAAGAGATAGTAAAGGCTGACAACATCGACACAGTAGTTGCAGTTGGCGGCGGAAGCGCAGTTGATACTGCAAAAGCTACAGCATACTACACAGGCAAGCACATTGTTATCGTGCCAACAGTTGCGGCAACAGATGCGCCATGCACAGGACTGTCAGTAATATACAATGATGACCACAGCTTTGACAAATATCTTTTCTATCCTACCAATCCAGACGCAGTAATGGTAGACACAACAGTTATCGCAAACGCACCTGTAAAGTTCCTTATTGCAGGCATGGGCGATGCACTTGGTACATATTTTGAGGGCAGAGCTTCCATAAGAACAGAGTCTGCGAGCCTTGAAGGCACAGGCATCACAAGAGCAGGACAGGCACTTGCAAGACTTTGCTATGACACGCTGAAAACATACGGCAAGCAGGCAGTTGAGGCTTGCAAGGTACACGCAGTTACACCTGCCCTTGAAGCTATCTGCGAGGCTAACGTATATCTTTCAGGCGTTGGAGCAGACAACGTAAACTGTGCGGCTGCACACTCGTTCTACAATGGCGTAACATCATTGGGAATCAAGCACGCAGACCACGGCTGTTGTGTAGCCCTTGGTACACTGGTTCAGCTTGTACTTGAGGGTGCGCCAAAGGAAGAGTTTGAAGAGGTACAGAACTTCTGCCTTGAAGTGGGACTTCCTGTCACACTCGAGGAGATCGGTGTAACTACACCTGAGCAGGTAGAAACTATCGCAAAGAACGCTTGTATCCCGGGTGAAACTATCCACAATCTTGCAGGCGACGTACAGCCTATCGAGCTTTATGACGCTATCATGCAGGCAGACGCAATGGGCAAGATAGCATTGAACAAATAAGGGATAGTGTATATTTAAAATAATATTGCCACCCACGGCTGATTTGGCTGTGGGTGGTTTTTTGTGCAAAAAAAAGCAGAGAAACCCGATCAATGGGTTTCTCTGTTTGGATCAACTTATTAAATCATAATATCTTAGTAAAGTATATCTTCCTGCGAAGCTCAGTTGTCTGCAACGTCCATAAGCTCAACAGCAATATCGTCAGACCCGGTATCATCTGCGTCAGCCTGAATATCGTCCGGCTTATCGTCCTCTATGACAGCTCCTGTAAAATCAATACAAATATTCTCATTTTTACCAAAACGAGCCATTGTCAGCAGATCGGTGACAGTCGAGCGTGTGACATGAGCGCCTGTGAAATCCATCACCACATTTGCAGAATTATCCTCGCTGTTTTTGCTGTTGATCTCATCACGAAGCTGGTCAAAATTCGTATCCTCAAGGTCTGCATAAGCTGAAAACTCTTTTGGCGCATAAAGCGTTGCAACAGCGTGCATAGCAATGAATACAAACCTGAAATCTTCGCAATCAAAGGTGCTGAAAGGTATCTCAAACAGCCTCAGCATACCCTCGTCGGTCTTTTTGCATAAAACAGGCTTATATCTGTTCTGAGCCAAATCGTAGGTGTATCTGTCTTCGTAAGCTTCATCGGTTAAGCTGCCGTCTGGCATAGGCACGATCTCAAAACGAGAAGTTTCATTGCACGTATTGCAATAGCCTCCGACTATCACAAATCTGAAAACATAGTCGGTATTTTTCTCAAGTTTTTTGTCACAGCATATCTGCGTCCAGTCCCAATTCCAGTTTCCAATAGAATAGGCGATAACGTTTTCGCCGTCCTTATCGGTCACAAAATATTTAGCTATAACATTGTTTTCGCAGGACTTATCAGCCTTGAAATCTCTAGGGTCAAAATCAATTACTTTACTCATATTATTTACCTCCGTATTATCAACGGTCGGCTTATGAGTATCCAACATTCTTATAGTACATTTTTCACAGTCGCTTGCATACTCTGCCCGACCGTTCTTAACAAGCCCCTTAGCCCTTTTGGGATAGGTAGCTCCGATTCGTTTTCCGTTTATGTCTGTAACAACAACGTTTTTTTCTATGGGTATCTCCCCCTTGCACAGCAATATTAAATTAGTGCCTGCATTACACAGGCTTGCGTTTAGCTCCGACGCTGTTATTTTCTATGGGTGTCGTCCCCAGTCTTTGCTTAGGATAAGTTTAACAGACGTCCGGTCTTTTGTCAAGACTATATTCACCTTTTCGACATTACATACAATTGCGATCTTGCGGGCTTAGCACATATGCACAAGGGACATGAGTACATAAAATGCCCGTCACGGCGAGTGATTTCAAAATTTATCATAACGCAATTCTATCTCACCGGGAACAAAAAAAATCCGTCCTACCCAAAGTAAGACGGAAATTGGGTGCAGGGTCGAAACTTTCGGAAAAAGACCAACGATTGGTGCTTGAAGTTTCTGAAAGACTAGGAAAAGAATAATTTTTGAGGCCTCGAACTGCAATATCAAAGTAAAAATAAAACAGCGTACCGCAGCCCCCTGCGATACGCTGTTCTCATATAAAATTATTTCTTAGTAGTAACACTCTTTGAAGCCGACCAAGCACCATAATACTTAGTACCCTTTACAGTTGTGTACGAACGAACACGAACATAGTATTTCTTTTTGCCTGAAAGCTTTGAAATAGTGGTCTTGTCGGTCTTGTTGTTTGTTATGGTAACTTTCTTTGCACTTGTGAACTTTGAGTTGGTAGCGTACTGTATCTCGTATCCGGTAGCAGAACCTTTCTGCGCCCAATCCACAAAGAATGCCTTGCTCTTAGCCGTGAGCTTCTGTATCTCCTGCTTGGCAGGATTTATCTTGAATGTCTTTGTGATAGTGCCTGTGTAAGAGCCTTTTCCTGCGACTTTTACAGTGGCAGTACCTATATTCTTGTTGCTTGAGTATGAAACTGTATAGTCAGTGCCTTTTTTCAGTGCTTTGCCATTGTATTTAACAGTAATGCTCTGAGTGATGTTCTTGCCCGTGTATGACTTGTTTGAAATGCCTGAAATGGTGGCTTTCTTGAAGTTATTTTTGATACTGTAGGTCTTAGAAACTGAGCCTGTGTAATTGCCCTTGCCTGTGATAGTGACCTTTGCTGTTCCGACCTTGGTGTTGTTTGAATAGGAAACTGTGTAATCTGTACCATTCTTCAAAGTTTTGCCGTTTAGCTTGACCATTACACCAGGCTTCTTTGCCTTGCCGTCATAAGCGTAGGTCGAAGTGGAAAGTGTCACGCTTGCCTTTGAAATGCTAATTCTTGAAAGTGCAGGGATTTCAGCCGTTTCAAGAACTTTCTTGCAGACTGTACATTCCTTGTGCATTGAGCCTTTAACTCCGATAGAAGCCGCCTTGTCAGTTATCCAACCGCTTGATTTGTGACCTGTGGCATTTATCACTGTCTGAGCCTTGATAACAGTATTGCAAACTGAACAATGTGAGCCGTCTGTTTTGCCTGCGGTGGTGCAAGTAGCAGGGTAGCCCTTATCGGTAACTGCAGTGTGACCCTTTGCAGGAAGCTTTTCTGTAACTGTCGCATTGCACTTTGTGCAAGTCTTTGTTTTTGTACCCTCTGATGTGCAGGTCGG
>NZ_LARF01000056.1:0-7803 GCF_000980385.1 Ruminococcus sp. N15.MGS-57 | reverse complement strand
TATCATATTAGCTAAGCTTTGTCAAGACTTTTCTTTGTGAATTCTTTATGAATTCGTTTGAACTCTTTTGTGAAGTTCTTTTTGAGCTACTCCTCAGGTCTCTTCTGTTCTCCCGAACCTTTTACCTTCGTTTCGCTTCTTCCTCTATCGCTCTCTCTCGAGGCGACTTGTTTATTCTATCACTTTTATGCCCTTTTGTCAACCCCTTTTTTTGCTTTCTGCTTTTTTTACACTTTATTTCCCTTTTCTTATCTCTTTTTGTCCATTTTGCTTTGCTCCTTTGTTCTTTTCATACAAAAAGTGACAACTGTGCGTCGCTCAGCTGTCACTTTGCTCGGTGTTTCCTATATTTTGTGTTAATGATTTACTCGGTATGGCTCCGCCATTCCTCACTCCTCATTCCTCATTAATCTTACCGTTTCCGCCATTAATTCCGCCGCTTTCTGCTTTTTCTCCAATGTCACTGCAAAATATGGTTTCTCTCCGTCAAAAAACCTAATCCTATTCTTATAAGCTCCATACAACGCTTGTATCTGCTCCACCTCTGCGGTTTTCACAAAGAACAACACCTTATCCCCTCTTTGTGTTATTTCTTTTATGCCAAGCTTTGAAGCAGAATTTCTCGTAAGTGCAACGTTCACCAATCCAAGCACTGATTTCGGTGGGTCGCCGTATCTATCTATAAGCTCGTCGATAACGTCCCTGGAATCCTCCTCATTGCCTATGGAAGCTATCTTCCTATAGCAATCTATCCTCTGTGACAGATTTTCTATATAATGGTCAGGTATAAATGCGTCTATGGATATATCCACCAAACAATCCTCAGGTGACGGTGGCAGAGCCTCTCCCTTTTGTTCAGCTATAGCCTCATTTAGAAGTCGCAGATACATATCATATCCCACCGCTTCCATATGTCCATGCTGTTTACCGCTGAGTATCGAGCCTGCACCTCTTATCTCAAGGTCACGCAATGCTATCCTGAAGCCTGAGCCGAACTGTGTGAACTCTCTTATTGCGTCAAGCCTTTTTGCCGCTACCTCCGTGAGTACCTTGCCACGTCTGAAAGTGAAGTACGCAAAAGCACGGCGGTTTGATCTTCCCACACGTCCTCTAAGCTGATAAAGCTGTGAAAGTCCCAATCTGTCAGCGTCCTCTATTATAAGTGTATTTACATTCGGCACGTCAACACCTGTTTCGATTATTGTGGTGCAGACAAGGATATCTATCTCTCTGTCGCAAAGCTGCCGCCATATTTCCGACAGTTCCTCCTCGGGCATTTGTCCGTGTGCGAACGCTATCTTTGCGTCAGGAAGCATTTCCTGAAGCTTATTTGCGGTCATCATGATAGTTTCCACCCTGTTGTGGATATAATACACCTGACCACCACGTCGCAGCTCCTTGCTTATTGCCTGTGCTATTACGCCCATATTATGCTCTATAACATAGGTCTGAACAGGGTGTCTGTCCATAGGCGGTTCCTCTATGACCGACATATCTCTGATACCGCTCATTGCCATGTTAAGAGTTCTTGGTATCGGGGTAGCCGAAAGTGTAAGCACATCAACGCCCTTGAAAGTTTCCTTGAACTTTTCCTTATGAGCAACACCAAAACGCTGTTCCTCGTCTATGATAACAAGACCCAAGTCCTTGAACTTAACGTCTTTCTGCACAAGCCTGTGTGTGCCTATGATAAGGTCGATAGTGCCACGGTTAAGCTCTCTTATTATCTGCTGTTGCTCCTTTGGTTTTCTAAATCTCGACAAAAGCTCCACCTTCACTGGGAAATGCTCAAATCTTTTTATCGCCGTCTGATAATGCTGCCATGCAAGAACAGTTGTTGGCACAAGTATAGCCACCTGCTTGTTATCGAGCATACACTTGAACGCCGCACGGAGAGCCACCTCCGTTTTGCCGAAGCCCACATCTCCGCAGAGAAGTCTGTCCATTGGGGACGGCTTTTCCATATCTGACTTTATCTCCTGTATAGATCTTAACTGATCGTCGGTTTCCTGATAGTCGAAACGCTCCTCAAAATCCGCCTGCCAATCGTTGTCAGGGGAAAAAGCAAAACCCTTTGCCATTTGTCTTTGAGCATAAAGCTTTGTAAGCTCCTCCGCCATATCCTTTACGGCAGACTTTACCTTGTTTCGTGTCTTTGTCCACTCCATAGAGTTGAGCTTATTAAGCTTCACTGCCCCGTCATCTCTAGGTCCTATATATCGTGACACAAGGTCAAGCTGAGTAACAGGCACATAAAGCACGTCCGTACCTGCATATTTTATGGTGATATAATCCTTTGTTACACCGTTCGTTTCTATATTTTTTATTCCTGAAAATCTGCCTATTCCGTACATAGCGTGAACAACAAGATCGCCTGTCTGTATATCCGACAGGCTTTTTATCTCTTCTCCTGCCTTGTGATGGGATTTACGCTTCTTTGCACTCATGGCTTTCATCTGAGTGATAGCCGCACAGCCTATGTCAGGATAATCAAAGCCACCTGACAGACAGCCCGTGCGCAAGTATACTTTACCCTTTATTATCTCGCTGTCCTCAGTGAGGATCTCCGCAGAGATGCCAGCATCATTAAGGTCTTTATTTATAATAGGAAGCGTCTTTTCCGAGCCTGCCAGCACAACAGTGCAATAGCCCTGAGAGCAGAGATTTTTCAATTCTTCTTCAAGATTGATGATATTACCGCCCCAAGCCGCCGTTTGTCGGCAGTCGGTATTGATAAGCTTTTTGAACTTCACGCCGTTGTTAGAGCGCATAAAGCTGTCAAGAAACACCGACTTCATTTGTGTTATTTTTAGTTCCGCTTGTGGTATATCAAGATAAAAGCCCTCCAGCTTTCTGAAAAGTATGCCGTCCTCATAAAGAAGCTTCATATCCTCTGAAAGCTGAGCAAGAGCCGCCTTGCCCTTTTCGATACAGTTGGTATACTCCGACACAAGGCAAACACCGCTCTCAAAGTAATCAAACACTGTTGTGAGCTTGTCATAGCACACAGTATAATACTTATCAAGATTTGTGAGCGTGATACCGCTCTGAGCCGTTTCTATGTCCCTTGAAATATTCGTTCTTATCTTATCGGTACGGCTTCCACGGACAGACTTCGACAAGGCTTCAAGCTTTGTCACAAGGTCATCAGTGTCAGGGAAAATTATCTCCAGTGCAGGGAACACCGTTATCTCGTCTATAGGGTCGGTACGTCTTTGGCTTTCGGGGTCAAAATATGATATAGAGTCAACCTCGTCGCCCCAAAGCTCTATTCTCACAGGACGTGACTCCTGCACAGGGAAAATATCGGCAATAGAGCCTCTCACAGAAAACTGCGCCTGACCCTCCACCTGATCTGTTCTTGTATAACCGCCTGCAAGAAGCTTGCTTGTAAGCTCCTCAAGGCTGAGTTCGCCCCCTGTTTTTATCTCAAAGGAAAACTCTTTCAGCTTATCCTGCGGAATAGTTCCCTGCAAGCAAGCTTCCATACTTGCGGCAATTATCTTGCGTTTGCCCTGAGTGATAAGTGAGAGAGCTTCCAGCCTTTTATGCTCATATTCTCTTGAAACGCCCTCCATGTATGCAAAGTTCAGATCCTTTGCAGGAAAAACGCAGGCAAGCTGTTCCCCAGCCATTTCGTTTATATCCCCTGTCATTCTAATGGCAGACGCTTCGTCGTCGCATATAACAAGGCAAGGGGAAAGCCTGCTGAGAGCCATTGCGGTCTGAGCCTTGTGTATATTTGAAACGCCCGTGACCGCACAAGGGGTAAACCCTTTGAGCAGGCAGTTTTTCACATCTTTATAAAAGCCAAGACGGCTCGCCATTTCATAAAAAATATTCATCTTGCTGTTCTCCGAAAAAAATATGCTTAATTGAACTTGTTCATAGCCTCGTTTATCTTGCCCTGCACCATAAGCTCCACAGCCTCGCAGGTGTTTTTATCCACATCAGAAAGTTTTTTCATTTCCTCGTCAGTGAATCTTGAAAGCACCCAGTCAGCCAAGTTGTAATCAGGGTGAGGCTTTTTGCCCACGCCTATTTTTACCCTTGGAAAGTCCTGACCGCCGCACAGTGCAATAATGCTTTTTATGCCATTGTGACCGCCAGCCGAACCGTTTCTGCGTATCCTCATTTTGCCCACGTCAAGTGAAATATCGTCATAGACCACGACAACATTTTCAAGCGATATATCATAAAAGTCCATAGCGTCGCTGACAGCCTCACCGCTATTGTTCATGAAAGTTTCAGGCTTCATGACAAGACAGCTTTTTCCGCCTATAACGGCACGTCCCACAAGAGCCTTGAACTTATGCGTATTCACTGAAAAGCCGTATTTCTTTTCCATAGCCGCCACCGCAAGAAAGCCTGCGTTATGGCGAGTATTCTCATAAGCCACGCCGGGGTTGCCAAGCCCCACGATAATATACTCAGGCTTGCCCATAGCCGTTTCCCTCTCGGCAGACAATTTCTTCAATTTCTCAAATATATCCATTGTAAATTCTCCTATCTTTTATAATATGTCAGCCCCGACAGCTTATTCTATCCACGCACAATAACCCCGTCTTTATGCAAGACGGGGTATAAACAAAAGCCGACATTTTACTGTCGGCTTTATTATAGCATAGGCAAGTGGATTTGTCAAATTCGAGTTTTAATTTTTATAAACCTTTTCCATATCTTCTAGTTCCTTTTTTGCTCTGCCTATGTCAGCAGAAGAAATTTTGTCGTTCACGATACGATTATTGCTTTTATTCATCATTTTCTGAGTTCTCTCCACACGTTCCATTTGGTCGATTATTCCATGGATTTTTCCGTAAATTTTATTACGTTCTTCATATAGTTCAAGGTTAGTTTCACTCAAACCATCGCGTAATTCAAAATTATTATATGCCCTTGCTAATGTATTAGATATGTGATTTCCCTTTATTATTATGCCTATTCCTACGCACAATGCCACAAATGATAAAAACGTCACAAAAGCCCCGATATCCAATAATATCATTGAGAAAAAGCCCGCAATAGAAACAATAATACCAACCTTTACATACTTACCGCCTATTTCTCTATATGGACGTTCTATACATCTTATCTTTTCCCAAAGCATCTCTTTTTGTTTTTTAAGTTCGTCTATATCCGTTATATCACACCATTCATAGTAGGGATCTGACCTGCCGGAACCAAATTCTGGATCATGGTCAATGCTTACTCCGTAAATATCGTCATTATGCACATACCAACGTTCATCTGCCATAAAAAACACCTCTTAAAAAATCTAAAGCAAGCTAGTCTTTGGTGAAATAATATTCAACCCCAGCGTTATCCAATTTATACAAAACCAATTCGCTGCTTGTTATCTCTTTGATTCCAAAATCTTCAGTATAACTACCGCACTGAGTATATATCCTATTATCACTCACACTGTATGAACCAACGTCAGTAGACCCGTCCTCAGTTATTTTCAAAGTTCCGTCCTCTGCAAATTCAAAAGTACAATCGCCATCAGAGCTAAATTCTCCGTCACTAGCAGTGCCATAAATCTCCCAAGTGCCTATAAGCTTGCTTTCTGTACTTCCACAGCCAGTACACATAATCAGAATGACAACTGATAAAAATAAACTCACTAATTTCTTCATAATAATATTACCTCCATTGTTAGAATATTAGTACCTATAAGTGCTAACACATACATAATATCACACAAATATGGTAAAGTCAATAGTACCGAATGGTACTAAAGCATTTTCTGCAAAATTACCAAAAATGAGGGTAGATTTTTATGTATTTTCCAAGATTAAGGGACTTGCGAGAAGATAAGGACATGAACCAAACGCAGATAGCAAAGCTTCTTTTCACAAGTCAAACTGTTTATTCACGCTATGAACGGGGCGTTCTCACTATCCCCGTGGAACACCTCCTTATCCTAGCGGACTTCTATGGCGTTTCCACCGATTATATCCTCGGCAGGACAAACAACAAAAAGCTAAACAAATAAAAGACCCTGCCTTACAAAAGACAGGGTTTTGCTTATATTTGGGTATATTACTTCTCCTCAGACTTGCCGTGGATAGCCTCGAACTTTTCTGTTCTCGCCTTGAGCTTCTTCTCAGCGTAGCCCTCTTTGATAGTCTCTCTGCCACGCTCGATAGCAAGTGCGTTGTCAGGTATATCAGTTGTGATAGTAGAGCCTGCCGCTGTGTATGCGCCCTTGCCGACTCTTACAGGTGCAACAAGGTTTGTGTTACAGCCGATGAAAGCATTGTCCTCGATAACAGTTCTGAACTTCTTGTCGCCGTTGTAGTTTACTGTTACAACGCCACAGCCGAAGTTTACATTTGAGCCGACGTCAGAATCGCCGATGTATGTAAGATGTGCCACCGCTGTGTATTCACCGATAGTTGAGTTCTTTATCTCCACAAAGTCGCCTATCTTTGCACCCTTCTTGATGTGTGAATTAGGTCTGAGCTGAACATAAGGTCCTATCTTAACGTCGTCCTCGATAACGGACTCGTAAGCCTGAACATTGTTGAGGTTTACGCCGTTTCCTACAGTTGTGTTCTCTATTATGCAGTTGTTGCCGATATTGCAGTTCTCACCGATAGTGGTGTTTCCTCTGAGTATAACTCCACTGTGTATCTTTGTTCCATGACCGATAGTAACATTGTTTCCGATAGAAACACCGTCTGTGCAGCAGAACTCGATACCCTCGTCAAGCCACTTTCCTATTATCTCATATCTTGCGATATCATTCAGTGCAAGCAGACCACGTCTGTCATTTGCACCAAGCGCAACATGAGGATTTGCCGAAATAAATGCGTCAGCCTTTTTGCCCTTTGCAATAAGCAGCTCGATGCAGTCTGTAAGATAATACTCGCCCTGAGCGTTCTCTGGCTTGATGTCGAAAAGAACTTCCAGCAGGTCAGCCGTCTTGAACCAGTAACAGCCTGAGTTTATCTCAGTGATAGCAAGCTGCATAGGTGTGCAGTCCTTGTGCTCAACTATTCCTGAAATGCCATTCTCAGTGCGGATTATTCTGCCGTAGCCTGTAGGGTTCTCAACTCTTGATGTAACAACAGTTACGCCACAGTCCTTTTCAGTATGAAGCTCCAGCGCACCCTTGATAGTTTCTGCGTCGATAAAAGGAGCGTCGCCGCAGAGTATAAGTGTGTTTCCCTCAGCGTGAGCTTTAAGGAAATCAGCCGCCTGCATAACAGCATGACCTGTGCCAAGTCGCTCTTCCTGCATAACAGTGCAGATATCAGCCTTTGACTTTCTCTGTGCAAGATAATCCTCTATCTGCTGACCCTCGTAGCCTTTTACAACGCAGATATCGTCAAGCTCTGCATTTTCGCAGGCTGTCAGCACCCACTCCAGCATAGGCTCACCGATAACATTGCACAAAGCCTTTGGCATATTGGTCTTCATTCTCTTGCCCTGTCCACCGGCAAGAATAATAACATTGTTCTCCATAATACAAATTCCTTTCAGATACGTCCCACAAAATAAGACTTGGCACTTTCGCACCATTTCCTTATTATTATAATACGGTTGGGATAAAAAGTCAACAGTTGGTTCATATTTTATCGTAATTTATTCTTTGTAGGTTTGTCAATCATATTGGACACTATCATTAAGAAATTCGATAGGCGAAAACCATTTGAGGGGACGCATAGGACGGTTGTTTGTTCGACTTAAACGTGCAGCTAGCTGCACGTTTAAGTCGTCGCAGGAATAAAACCTATGGCACGAATAGAATTTGTTGTGATCTTCTCGGTGACTGCGCTCTACTTTGCCATTGTGCCT
>NZ_LARF01000104.1:0-1381 GCF_000980385.1 Ruminococcus sp. N15.MGS-57 | reverse complement strand
CTATTTTGGCTGAATTTTGGGTACAGCAAACACAGCGGCACAAAAACTGCGTTTTTGCCGTGCTAAAAATGTGGAAAATATTTTAAATTTATGCCGCTTTTTTTATTGCAGGCTTTTTTCAAGTGGAATTTATGAAGATTAAAACCACAGCAAATCATCGCAATTTCTAAATTCAAGGCTTTTGATCCTCTTCTGCGAGCTCTGGTATATGACCTGTTCCACTTGATAATGCCGTTTGCACCTTCCGACTGGATACTTCGGTTCATACGCAGCAGTGCTCCGTGAATGCTGTTCAGGTTGCAGAGAACTTCCTTGTGAAACTTTGTCAGTTCTTCATTCAAGCGAATTTTACGGTTCCCTTTGCACTTACAGCATTTTTCTTTTTGCAGACAATTACTGCAATCTTCACATTGATAAAATTCTTCTGTTCTGCCATATTTGTTTCCTCTTACAGGTCTGCTGTAAAGATAATGAAACTTTTTTCCGTTAGGACATATTGGATCGCCATCTGCATCTATCGGAAAATTTACTGCTCTGTACGGATCATCACGATATTTTTTGTCCTTGCTTTCCTTTTCATACATAGTAAATTTCATGTATTTTTTCATGCCGTGTTCTTCACAATACAGATAATTATTAAAGCTGCCGTATCCTGCGTCTGCTACCGGATATTCAGGATATTTTTCGTATGTCTGATTGAACTTTTCTATCAAAGGCTTGAAACATTCCATATCAGACGCATATTGTTTTACGTCGAATACTGCGATATATTCATCACAGACACCTAATTGGATATTGTAGCCCGGAAGAAGCTGATCGTTACCCATATAGTCCTTTTTCATACGCATAAATGTTGCGTCATGATCGGTCTTGGAATAACTATTGCGTTCATCTCCGCATATCTTTATGTGTTCTGCATACTTTTTTAGCCTTGAAATGTATTCCGAAAGCTTGTCATAATGCCTCTGTTCAATTGTTTTATGATGTCCCCGTCCCCGAATTGCAGTTTCCGGGTCAAAGCCGCAAAGCTTTACATATTGCTGCTGTATTTGCTCTAAATACTCAATAGCATATTCTTCACGAATGCCGAATTTTACGCAGAATGAAGAGATCTTTTCATTCATTTCACCAAGCAATTCTGTTATCCTTGCAAATACCTTCAGACGGTTTTTCTCACAGCTCTTTTTCCATACCCAGCTGTATTTGTTTGCGTTGGCTTCTATCTTTGTTCCGTCTATGTAAACGTGGTTGAGGTCAACATTTTCCACCGTAAAAATGTAACTGTTGATATCCGCAAAGATCTCATCTATTTTTCTATTTAGGACATTGTTCATAAAATTGCCTATTGTCGAGTGGCTTGGCGGAGGATTATCCTGCAGCA
>NZ_LARF01000053.1:0-7841 GCF_000980385.1 Ruminococcus sp. N15.MGS-57 | reverse complement strand
AGGCACAATGGCAAAGTAGAGCGCAGTCACCGAGAAGATCACAACAAATTCTATTCGTGCCATAGGTTTTATTCCTGCGACGACTTAAACGTGCAGCTAGCTGCACGTTTAAGTCGAACAAACAACCGTCCTATGCGTCCCCTCAAATGGTTTTCGCCTATCGAATTTCTTAATAATAGTGTCCAATATGATTGACAAACCTACATTGGAGGAAATTTATAAAATAATTTGTTCAAAAAATAATGAAGTGTATCACAAAGGTTCGTAAGTAAGCCACTTCTATACACAAAAAAATATCATATGAGCAAGGTTTTAACCTCGCCTTGCTTTATATGATATAATAAATTTTGTTGTCAAGGGATTACCGCAAATGTAGCATAGCTTGACAGCCCACAAAGTAGGGTGTATACTTAAAGCAGTGCACAACGGAGAGAGCCGACAAAGCGAAAAAGAGCCACAAACAGCCCCTCGCACAGCGTGTACAGAAAGTTTCACTAAATAAAAATTTAGTGAAACTTAGAGAAGTGATAAATAAGGAGAATAGATATAAATGAAACAAGCATATGTAGATGATTGCCCATATTATCTTGACGATTTTCTAACTAATATGAAAGTTGTCAAAGACCGTTCTGACCGCACTGAAGAAGCTTATTTTATTGATATCCGAACATTTCTGCGATATCTTAATGTCAAGCACCATGCAGTTCCGACCGAAACGCCTTTCAATAAAATAAAAATAAAAGAAACGCCAATAGAATGGCTCGAATGCTTTTCACTAAACGATGCTTATGTTTATTTAAAGTATCTCAAAGATGAGCGCAATAATTCCACAAAAACCCGTGCAAGAAAATGTTCAGCTTTGAAACAATTCTATGTTTATCTTTGCCAAAAAGCCAAGATTATTTCAAACAATCCGCTTGATGATCTTGAATTGCCACATATAAATCAAGCCTTGCCTAAATATCTGTCCCTTGAACAAAGCCTTGAGCTTCTGCGTAATATCGACTCTAAAAATCAGGTGCGTGATTATTGTATCATTACTCTGTTCCTTAACTGCGGTATGCGTCTGAGCGAGCTTGTGGGCTTGAATTTAAGCGATTACAGCCGAGATAACAGAACTCTACGTGTCCTCGGCAAAGGCCGCAAGGAGCGCATTATTTATCTTAACGACGCTTGTGTTTCTGCACTTGATGAGTATATTGACACTACCCGCCCCCACGTGGAACAAACTGCCATTTTTTTATCAGCTAACAAAACAAGGATAAATAAGCGACGTGTTCAACAAATAGTAGATGAACAGCTCCAGCGTGCAGGACTTAGCAATTTGGGTATTACCACCCACAAGCTCAGGCATACAGCCGCAACCCTAATGTACCAACACGGCGGTGTAGATACTCTTGTACTGAAAGATATACTCGGTCACAAAAGCATTGCGACCACTGAGATATACACACATTTATCTGATGAAAACATCAAAAAGGCCATGGAGTCGAATCCATTATCTGAAGAAATTGAAAAGAAAAAGAAGTAAACAAAAAGCCATGTGAGGAAAATCACATGGCTTTTTTGCTATTTTTTCATACGAATTATAGAATGTTCTGGGAACGTCAGATCTGATCTTATCGACATCTTCATAGCTGCATGATTTGCAGTATCTATGGAGTTGTCATATTCATCAAACATTTCCTCCACGGTGAAATTCACAGGGCTGCCAACAGGTGAAAGCACTTCAATCTCGTCGCCCTTGTTGAATTTGTTTTTTTGAGTACAGTATATTCTTCCACCACTACAACCGTCAACCACAGCCACAACATCATATTCACGAATATACCCGCCGTTTTCGTAATACTGGCTCTCCTTTGGGTGACCAAAGAAAAATCCTGTACAGTATGCTCTGTGGCTTACCTTGAAAACTTCATCCTTAAGCCACTGTGGCAACTCAAAATGCTCCGGATCAGATTTATAGATATCCATAGCCTTTCTGTAGGCATTTGTGATAACGGACACATAATACGAAGATTTAGCTCTGCCCTCGATCTTAAAGCTGTTCACGCCTGCCTCTGCAAGCTTATCAATGTGGTTGAGCATACACATATCCTTGGCGTTGAGGATATAAGTTCCTTTTTCGTCCTCAAAAACAGGATAAAACTCATTGGTGCGCTTTTCTTCCATAAGGTGGTATCCCCAGCGGCAAGGCTGTGCGCACTCGCCACGATTTGCGTCACGGTTTACAAGGTACTGGGAAAGCAAACATCTGCCCGAAAAACTTACGCACATTGCACCATGTACAAAGCACTCAATTTCAAGATCTTTAGGGGTCTTTGCTCTTATTTCGGCGATCTCCTCGAGAGAAAGCTCTCTTGCAAGCACTACCCTCTTAGCACCCATGTTATAAAATTCATTTGCAGTAACATAATTTACTATACCAGCCTGTGTGGAAACATGAATCTCCATATCAGGTGCATATTTTTTTATCAGTGAGAAAACACCGATATCGTTGGCTATCATAGCGTCAACGCCTGCCGCAAGAGCGTCATTCACAAACTGCTCTAAATGCACTATCTCGTCATTATGAGGAAGCGTATTGCAGGTCAGATACACACGCTTACCCCTGCTGTGAGCCTCGTCACAGGCTTTTTTCAGAAGCTCAGCGTCAAAGCTTGCAGAGGCGGCTCTCATTCCGAAAGCCGTACCTCCAAGATAAACTGCATCAGCACCAAAATCCAGCGCCGCATACAGACGTTCCATATCTCCCACAGGAGCAAGAACTTCAAGCAAATTATTTTCAGTCATTAAAAATTCAATCCTTTATTACTTTTTCTTTGCAAGTCCAGCCTTAACAAGATTTTCCTCATGCTCGTCAAGTGTCTTTGCATAGAATGTTTCGCCCGTCTTAAGATTATTACAGAAGTAATAGTAATCAGTCTTCTTAGGCTCAAGAACAGCGTTTATTGCAGCCATACCAGGGTTGCATATTGGTCCTGCCGGCAAGCCCTTGCACTTATAGGTATCATAACACTCGGTATAATGCTCGATAGAAGCTGTGTTGTCAGCCTCGGTCTTTATAACATTCTTAATATAATTTGTTGTTGTATCAGACTGGAGCATAGGATAGGTGTCAGGGTCATCTAGTCTGTTCAGGAATACCGAAGCTACCTTTGGCATTTCGTCCTCAGAAGCGGCTTCAAGCTGAACGATAGAAGCAAGGGTCATAACTTCGTTAAGTGACATACCGGAATTTTTGATCTTAGCTTTGACAGTTTCGTATTTCTTTTCAAACTGCTCTCTAAGCTTCTTGGTAACGTTTCCTGCGCTGTCATTCACATAAAACTCATATGTATCAGGATAGAAATAGCCTTCCATGCGATAGAACATATCGCCATTATCATCAACATCATTTTCAAAGTCAAAGCCTTGATTTTTATTGAATTCAAACAGGAAGTCGTCAGCAGTGCAGACCTCATTATCTTCAAGCTTTTTAGCTATGTCAAGAAGATTTTCTCCCTCTGTGAATGTAATGCTTACAGTCTTGTATGACTCTCTCATTTGTGAAAGTTTTTCGATTATTTCAGAATATCCGCTTGATGGCTGAAGTGTGATATCACCAGGATATATAGCTGCAGGCTTTTCAAATTTCAAAGCAAGCATAAACAGCTTTTTGTTCTTTATAACTCCCTCATTTACAAGTATATCAGCTATCTCACTGTTTGTTGAGCCTGCAGGGATATTAAATCTGATATCCTCGTCAGTTTTTCCGATACCATAATACTCCATGCCAATAGAAATGCCGCCCACTGCAAGCACTAAAGAGACTGTAAGAATTACTATAACAAGTATAATTCCGCCAAATACCGAATTATTCACCTTGCTTTTCTTTCTTTTTTTCTTTTTCTTCTTGCCGCTTTTTGACTTTTTTTCTTGCTTTTCGGGCTTCTCAGGCTCTTTATCCTCGTCTTCCTCGCTTTTGTCTTCCTCTGACTTGTCTTCGTGAAAAGCTAGGATAGGTTCAGGCTTGTCATCGGTCGCTTCTGGAGTTTCCTGTGGTTTCTCGTCAGTATTGTCTGCCTGTTCACAGGCTTCGGAACTGTTCTCAGTGTCAGCGATAGGCTCTGCTTCAACGCTTTCTTCGTCCGCTTCATTTTTCTCGGCAGACTTTATCTTTGCGTTGACATCATTTATTATATCGTCAACATTAAAATTCAGATCGTCCATTATTTACTTCCTTTCCTTTGTGTTTATAGTATATATATCCTTATCAGTAAATACCTTGTCTACAGAGATATCATAGCCGTCATGACAAAAGCTTTCTGACATACAGTTATCGTAACATAAACCTAGCTTCATGCCATTATAATCAGCCAAAAATCTGTCATAAAAACCCATACCAAAGCCAAGCCTGTATCCGTCTTTATCATACGAAAGCGCAGGCACGATACACAATGCATTGTCAAAAACGCAGTATTTCTCACAACTTTCATCAGGCTCAAAAATGCCAAACCTACCCTCTTTGAGATCATAGGTGCTGTTTATTCTGTAAAAATACATAATATTGCCGTTTTTTTCACATCTCGGACATAGCACTATCTTGCTCTTTAGCGCCTTTCTTACTATCTCCGCCGTAGACACTTCAATATCAGAGGAAACATATGCAAGCACAGTTGTGCAGCTTTTATACTCCTCGCTGTCAAGGAAAGCTTGCTGAACAGCCACATCTGCCTGTTTTCTTTCTTCCGCAGACATACTAAGACGTATCTCTTTGAAATGCTTTCTTAAAGCTTTTTTATCTGTCATTTGCTCTGCATACCTGATTCAAGGGCTTCTGCCTTTTCTTTTGAAACAAGAAGCTCTACAAGCTTGAGTGCAAACTTCATGCTGCAGCCTGCGCCCTTTGCAGTGATGAACTTACCGTCAACAGCCACAAGTCTGGCAGAATGTATCGCACCTTTAAGATCTTTCTCATAGCCTGGAAAACAAGTTGCATATCTGCCGTCAAGAAGACCCTTATGACCGATTATGGACGGAGCGGCACATATTGCGGCAATGTATCTGTTATTATCAGCACAGTAATCAACTGCACCAAGCACATCAGGGCTTGCTTCAAGATTTAAAGTACCCGGCATACCACCTGGGAGAACTATCATTTCGAGCTCGTCATTAAGAACTATCTTATCCACTGTTGTATCGGTCTTGACAGGAATGTTGTGTGAGCTGACTATCATATCAGAGCCTACACCTACAGTAAAAACTTCAACGCCTGCTCGTCTGAGCAAGTCCACAGGGGCAAGAGCCTCCATTTCCTCAAAACCATTGGCAAGAAATACATAAACCATAACAAATGACTCCTTTCGATCATCTGAAAGTAATTACATTTTTATTCAAAAGAAAAGCAGGATTATAAGAAAGCTTTGACTTTCTAAGACCCTCTATTCCTAGATCCTCTTCCCTGTTGATAAAGCTGAGACCCTTTGCATTATGCGACGCAAACTGACTACACAGCATAGGATATGCACCCTGAACGTCAGCGAGTGCTTTTTCTATATGCACCACAAAGGTATCCGAATTTATTTGTTCACCAACTGTAAAGCCTGTCATTTTATCATTTCTGTAAAGTACAGCACCTTTAAGTCCGAGCCTATCCATATTCGTAAGAAAAAGATCAATAGCATATTGCTCAACCACCGCCGAAGGATCGTCAGCGTTGTCATTCTTATTATAAAACTCAGCCGAAAATTCAATACAGCTGTCTATTTCCTTATCAGTAAGCTCTCTGTATTCCCAAGGCTCGTCCATGAAACGCTTTATGTGGTTACGCTTGCCGTGATACTTTTTGCCTTTAAGCTCGATAAGGTCGGAAGCATTGTAAATATAGTCTGAACTGTCCCTATCATACTCGCAGATGATTTTATCACCATAATATTCTTTTATCCAGCTTAGGTTATCATCTGTTACAGAGGATACGATAAGCGGCTTTCCCTGGGCGGAAACGTATTCTTTAAGCTCATCAAAAAGCCTGATATATTTTTCTTTGCCCTCAACGTCTATTTTAACGCCCGCAGGAAATGTAAAATACGGCTGACCGTCCTCAAAGGAACAGCTTATATAAAAATCACCATGATGTGTTATTACAGTGTCATTAAGTCTTTGCCACGCCATATTATTTGCAAAACAATATTCTGCTCCTCTGAAATCTGATACTGCAAGACACTTGGTTATCCATTCTTTGTCCTCAAAACTTATTTTTCTGAAATCAAACATTAAACACACATTACTTTCTATTGATTAACCCCAGAACATCTCCGAAAATCTTATCTTTTGTATAAGGCTCGCTGTCGTCGCTGCAAGGAATAATATCCCAATCCTGTTTCTCTGCGGTAAACAAAGCGGCTTCACGGCATTTTTTCAGATACTCCACATTTGCTTCATGGATATCCTTTTTGCTTTCATCTCCGCCGTATCTTCCCGACATCAGCTTTTGAGATATCTCTATTGGCATATCCAAGAATATCACCTTGTCAGGTCTTGGAAGCCCAAGCTTGTCATACTCGTAATCTTCAAGCCAACCTATAAAATCTTCCCACTGCTCTTTCGGCAGTTTTGTCATCTGGTAAATGCAGTTTGACGTAACATATCGCGCTGCAAGTACAAGACTTCCCTCTTTATAGTCATGCTCCCAAAATTGTTTGTAGCAAGCGTATCTGTCAACAGCGTAAAAGCTTGAAGCTGCGTAGGCATTCACGTCAGCAGGCGTTTTGCCTATCTCACCATTAAGATACATTTTTACCAACGCAGACGACGGATTATCATAGTCAGGAAAGCTTATAGCCTTATGCTTTATGTCATTTTCACTGAAATAAGCAGAAAGCCTTTCAAACTGAGTTGATTTTCCACTTCCATCAAGTCCCTCAATAACTATAAGTCCAGATCTATTCAACATTATTCATTTCTCCGTAAATTTTCTTTACTTCAGCCATTTTTCCACAGCTCATTGCGCCCTCTGGACACTTGCCTTTCATTACACATGACGGACCTGCGTTCTTGAAAAGCTCAGGAGCGGCCTGCTTGCAAAGTCTGAGCATTTCATCAGCCACAGCCTTTATCTCCCATTGTGCTCTGTTACAGCATCTATGCTGGAAGAAATTAAACAGTGTTCTGACGTTCATTGTCACAACTATCTTTGTTTCACAAGCGTTAGGAAGAACAAATCTTGCGTCCTCATAGGCTTTTTTCTTAGCCTTGTTAAGTGCGTCCTTTTCAGACATACCCTGCTCTAAAAACGCCTTTTCATGTGTATTTGTAAGTATGTCGGCAATCTTATTATAACACTCAAGTAGCTGATCCATTTGCTTGTCAAATTCAGCCTTTGCTTCTGGCACAGCCTCTATTGATGGTGGCGTGATAAACTCAAAGCCACTTTCATTTACATAACGCTGGCTTTTTTGAGAGTAAGACGCAATTCTGTGTCTTACCAACTGATGAGAGCAGGCACGGGATATCCCCTCTATGCCAAAAGTAAAAGAAACGTGTTCCATAGGGCTTTCGTGACCAATAGACACGAGCCTTTCAATAAAGCTCTTTGTTTTTTCTTCCGTAAGACCCTCTCTGAGCGAGGCGATATCACTGCTTGAATAGCAAAGTTTTGCAGCAGTAGCAACTACCTTTTCAGGCTCAGGTGTATGGGTAATAAGCTCAACTCTCATCATATATGATCCTTTCCACATATTTTTTATATTATACCATTAAAAAGCCTACAAGTCAACATTTTATTTTAAATCACCCACTATTGCCATTGTAGTGCTACAATAGATATTGGACAAAATTAAGAAAAAAGAAAAGAGAGATAG
>NZ_LARF01000105.1:0-1387 GCF_000980385.1 Ruminococcus sp. N15.MGS-57 | reverse complement strand
TTGTACACACCGCCCGTCACACCATGGGAGTCAGTAACGCCCGAAGTCAGTGACCTAACCGCAAGGGAGGAGCTGCCGAAGGCGGGACCGATGACTGGGGTGAAGTCGTAACAAGGTAGCCGTATCGGAAGGTGCGGCTGGATCACCTCCTTTCTATGGAGACCAAATCAGATGAAACAAGCTGATTTAAATTCCAAGGTCAGCATTACGAAAGATTTCTTTTCAAAACTCGTTGTTTAATTTTCAGGGTCCTGCCCGAGATATACGGGGGTATAGCTCAGCTGGGAGAGCACCTGCTTTGCAAGCAGGGGGTCAGCGGTTCGATCCCGCTTATCTCCACCAATAAGAATAGCCGAGGTTCGTAGCCCAAAAATAACGACCGGCGAGGACTAAGATGTGAAAATCACGCAAGTGATTGAAACATGTTAGACGAGTGGGAGTTATTTGAGGAGAAGCGAAGAACAACGAGGCTTGACATCATCAAGCAACAGCTATTCTTAAAAATACGGCTTAAGAAATAACGAGCCAAACCAATATGGGCTTATAGCTCAGCCGGTTAGAGCGCACGCCTGATAAGCGTGAGGTCGGTGGTTCGAGTCCACTTAAGCCCATTGGACGGTATAAAGAACGTCCATGTGTGTTCCTTGAAAACCGAATACAGAAAATCAATCTAATCTTAAATATTCTATAGAATCTATTGATAGAAATAGAAGTTAAGACATCCGAGGTAACCAAACAACTGACAATCAGTTTTGGTTATAAATAGCAAGCAGAAGACAGAGAGATCTGTCGAGAGAACAAAGTATCTTATAAGTGCCCGAGTATGCAACGCTATGCATATGAAGGTTAAGCGAAGAAGAGCGCAGGGTGGATGCCTTGGCACTGAGAGCCGATGAAAGACGTGATAAGCTGCGAAAAGCCAGGGGGAGGTGCAAATGACCCTTGATCCATGGATATCTGAATGGGGAAACCTACATGAGCATACCTCATGTGGCCTGTACTGAATCCATAGGTGCAGGCCGGGAACCCGGTGAACTGAAACATCTAAGTAGCCGGAGGAAGAGAAAGAAAATATTCGATTTCCAAAGTAGCGGCGAGCGAAATGGAAAGAGCCCAAACCGGTGTGCGTGCACACCGGGGTTCGGACTGCATGACTGATCCACGATCCCAGCAGAACGGTACTGGAAAGACCGGCGGCAAAGGGTGAGAGCCCCGTAAGCGAAGGGAGAAGGGACAGGGCAGTATCCAGAGTACTACGAGACACGAGAAACCTTGTAGGAATGAGCGGGGACCACCCCGTAAGGCTAAATACTACTCAGTGACCGATAGAGCATAGTACTGTGAAGGAAAGGTGAAAAGGACCCCGGGAGGGGAGTGAAAGAGAACC
>NZ_LARF01000174.1:0-227 GCF_000980385.1 Ruminococcus sp. N15.MGS-57 | reverse complement strand
CTGTCAGAAGATGAGCTGTCGGAAGCGGAACTGCTCGTATCTGACGAAGCATCAGAACTGCTTACGCTGTCAGGCTGTGAAGAAGCAGGTGTTTTCTTTACAAGGTTTGCCACAGCGTCATTTATAGCCTTTGCCATAGCGTCCACATCAGCCTGCTCTGTGATGTTCTTCGTTCTGTCGATAGCGGCAAGAGCCTTTTCGACTTCTGAGAAGTCCTCATAATCGTC
>NZ_LARF01000173.1:0-228 GCF_000980385.1 Ruminococcus sp. N15.MGS-57 | reverse complement strand
CCGACCTGCACATCAGAGGGTACAAAAACAAAGACTTGCACAAAGTGCAATGCGACAGTTACAGAAACTATACCAAAGACTTCACACAAATATGCTGACACAATTGTTGCACCTACTTGCACTACTGGCGGCTACACTCTCCACAAGTGTTCTGTTTGCGGTACTTCATACAAGGATAGCACAACAAAAGCAACAGGTCACAGCTACGGAAATTCTGTTGTAACAAAA
>NZ_LARF01000172.1:0-228 GCF_000980385.1 Ruminococcus sp. N15.MGS-57 | reverse complement strand
CCGACCTGCACATCAGAGGGTACTGCTATAAAGACTTGCACAAAGTGCAATGCGACATTTACAGAAACTATACCAAAGACTTCACACAAATATGCTGACACAGTTGTTGCACCTACTTGCACTACTGACGGCTACACACTCCACAAGTGTTCTGTTTGCGGTACTTCATACAAGGATAGCACAACAAAAGCAACAGGTCACAGCTACGGAAATTCTGTTGTAACAAAA
>NZ_LARF01000061.1:0-8899 GCF_000980385.1 Ruminococcus sp. N15.MGS-57 | reverse complement strand
AGGGACTCCACACTTCCGTCCCAGCGTTTCAGCCAGAAATATATATATGAACGTGATTTATTGTATTTTCTGCTCGCTCGGCTCACTCCATATTTCTTTGCGTAATTCATTAAGGATTGACGAAACTTCATATCTTGTGTTATACTATTCATGAGAGATAGGCTTCCTTTCTGATTTGTATTTGTGTGGTAACTTTATTTTATCAGATTTTTGCCTATCTCTCTTTTCTTTTTTCTTAATTTTGTCCAATATCTATTGTAGCACTACACTGAAATTTCACACTTTTTCTTGATGCTACTTGAAAAAAGGCTGTTTATGTGGTATAATGAATGATGAATGTAAATTTGCGTAAAGGACTATTTCTATATGAAAAAATGGAGAATAAACAGACCTGACCCTGTGAAAACTGCAGAGTTTATGAACAAGTGTGACTTGAAAAGCCTTACCCTAGACGTCATGACTTCAAGGGGTTTCACTGACTTTGACAGCCTTGCTGATTTTTTTAAAGGCGAAGAACTTAGTGATCCTTTCCTTATAAAGGATATGGCTATAGCCGCCGAGGTGATAAACAAGGCGGTTGATCAGTATGACCTTATTTGTATTTACGGTGACTATGACTGCGATGGAGTTACGTCCACCACTATACTTTACAACTATCTTGAAAGCATGGGCGCAAACATTATGTACTATATTCCTGAGCGTGAGGCTGGATATGGCATGAACATGGAAGCTATTGAAATGCTTGCAGAAAAGGGTGTTAAGCTTATCGTCACTGTGGATAACGGCATTTCCGCAGTTGAGGAAGCTGAGCGTATTGCTGAGCTTGATATGGAACTTGTTATCACAGATCACCACCAGCCGCCTGAGAAGCTTCCGAGGGCAAGGGCTATCGTTAATCCGCATCGTGCAGATTGTCCTTCGTCATTCAAAGACCTTGCAGGAGTTGGTGTAGCTTTCAAGCTTTGTGCTGCACTTGACGGCGGCAGTTATGACACTGTTATGGAACAGTATGCCGACATTTGTGCTATCGGTACAGTTGCGGACGTTGTGCCACTCACAGGGGAAAACAGAACTATTGTCAAGCGTGGTCTTGAATATCTTGCAAACACCGAAATATTGGGACTAAACTATCTTATAGATAAAGCAAAGCTTGATAGAAATGCTCTTGACTCAACAGGCATTGCTTTTAGGATTGCCCCTGTTATAAATGCTTCGGGCAGATTTGGCTCACCTCTTACAGCGGTAAAAACACTTCTCAGCGAAGACCCAGAGGACGCTGAGAATTATGTTGACACTCTTTTAAATCTTAACGCCCAGCGCAAGCAGACGGAAACAGAGATAATGACAGAAATAGTAAACCATATAAACGCTCACCCTGAAACTCTTGACCATAGAGTGCTTGTGCTTTCAGGCAAGGGCTGGCATCACGGAGTTATTGGCATTGTTTCTTCACGCATTTTGGAATTTTACGGAAAGCCGAATGTTATAATCTCCATTGATGATGATGGAAACGCACGAGGCTCTGCGAGAAGCGTAAAGGGCTTCAATATATTCAAGTGTTTTCAGCATTGCGGAGAGCTGCTTGATAAATTTGGTGGACATGAGTGTGCAGGAGGTCTGTCGCTGAAGGCTGAGAACATTGAAAAGTTCACTCAAATGGTGTATGAATACAGCGATCCTATGGAGAAATTCCCTAGCGTTGAGCTTATAGCGGATAAGCTTCTTATGCCGCAGGATATCAACCTTGATAATGTAAAGGGTCTTGCCGCAATGGAGCCTTTTGGTGCAGAGAACCCTGTTCCAGTTTTTGCAATGCTTGGAGTAAGAGTAGATAAGATAATACCGCTGTCACAGGGCAAGCATACAAAGATCGAGTTTTCATACGGAAGCTATAGAGGACAGGCTCTTATTTTCTCCCTTGCACCTGAAAAAGCTTGTTTCGCAGTTGGCGATAAACTTGATATGCTCGTGGAGCTTGGAATAAATGTGTTCAATAACCGTGAGTCCATATCCATAAGAGTTATCGACCATAGATTGAGTGGAGTAAAGCAGGAAAGATATTTTGCGGCAAAGGATTGTTATGAAAAGCTCATGCGCGGGGAACAGCTTCCTGCAAGTTTTATACGAAAAATAATCCCGACAAGGCAGGAGCTTATCGGCGTATATAAATACATAAGTGCAGTTAAGAATATTACGTTGGATAATCTTTTCATGAAAATATCAGGTGACAGCATGAATTATTGCAAACTGCATATTTGCGTTGATATTTTCCGTGATAAGGGTCTTATTGAGTTCAGACCCGCAACTATGAAAATAAGCTACGTTGTGCCGAAACAAAAGGTAAATCTTGAGGACTCTGAAACTCTTGTTAAGCTGAATGAAATGCTTGGAAAGGCAGGTAACTAAAATGTCAGATAAAGAGAATATTTTGCTTGATCCTGCTGAAATGGATAAGATAGAAAATATGCCTGAGATAAAAACTGTCAGTGAAGAAGATCTTCCTGCCGAATCCGAGGTTAAAGAGCAGTTTGAAGAAAAGCCTGCTCCTACGGCTTCGCCTGACTATACCGACGCTGTGCCTGAAGCTTCAAAGCCTGAGCATATAGGTGAGAGGTCGGTGTGTTCCATTGATGCACTTATTCAGAAAATACTTGATGGCGAGAGGCAGTACGATCTGTCAAAAATCGTTTCCGCCTATGAACTTGCTGAAAAGTATCATCACAATCAGAAAAGAGAGTCTGGCGAGCCGTATATAACCCACCCTCTGTCTGTTGCATATATTCTTTTGGAGCTTGGCATGGATACTGATACTATTTGTGCAGCACTTCTTCATGACGTTGTGGAGGACACTCCATGCACTCTTGAAGAATTACAGAAGAATTTTGGCTCAGACGTTGCAATGCTTGTAAATGGCGTTACAAAGCTGAAAAAGGTAGAAACTTTCACCAAAGACGAGCAGAAAGCTGAGAATATCAGAAAAATTCTTCTTGCAATGAGCGAGGATATTCGTGTTATTATCATAAAACTTGCAGATAGACTTCACAATATGCGTACTCTTAATTATTGCAAAGATTCAAAACGCAGAACTATCGCCCATGAAACAATGAACATCTATGCACCGATAGCTCACCGCCTTGGAATACGCTCAATTAAAGATGAATTTGAAGATCTTGCTTTTTACTATCTTGATCCATATGCTTATGCCGAGATAGACGAGCAAATGCAGCTCAGAAAGGGCAGCCGTGAACAGCTTGTTGAAAACATCAAGCACAAGATACATGACAGGCTTGAAAAGGATTTTGACCCTGTTCCCCTTATCGAGGGTCGAGTTAAAAGCAATTATGGTATTTATAAAAAAGTATATCGTGACGGCAAGGAGATAGACCAGATATATGATCGCTATGCCGTAAGAATTATCGTCAATACAGTTACCGAGTGCTATAACGTACTTGGCATAATCCACGATATGTTCAGACCTATCCCAAACAGATTTAAGGATTATATTTCCACGCCTAAGGCTAATATGTATCAATCTCTTCACACAACTGTTATCGGCAGAGAGGGAATACCTTTCGAGGTTCAGATAAGAACATGGGAAATGCACAGAACGGCTGAATATGGCATCGCAGCTCACTGGAAATATAAAGAGGGCGTAAGGGGTAGCTCAAAGGACGATCAGCGCCTTGCATGGATAAGACAGATAATCGAGTCACAACAGGAGTCAAACGACGTTGAGGAGATAGTAAGGGCTATCAAAAATGACCTTGCCCCTGAGGACGTTTTTGCTTTCACTCCAAAGGGCGATATGATAACACTGCCTGTCGGATCAACTGTTATCGACTTTGCTTACGCTATCCACACACAGGTGGGTCATAAGATGTGCGGCGCAAAGGTAGACAAGAAAATGGTGTCTTATGATTATCAGATAAAAACAGGCGAGATAATCGAGATACTTACTACCAACGTTGAAGGTCATGGCCCAAGCCGTTCATGGCTTAATATCTGCAAGACCAATGAAGCCAAATCAAAGATACGTTCATGGTTCAAAAAGGAAAGACGAGAGGAAAATATCTTTGAGGGCAGAAATGCTCTTGAAAGAGAGTTCCGCAGAAATAATATAAGAGTGCCTGAGGAAGAACTTGAGGACTTTCTCAAAATGGATATGCACAGACACAGCTGTGATACCCTTGACGACTTCTTTGCAGCTATCGGCTATGGTGGAGTTCAGCTTTCAAAGGTGATGCAAAGGCTGAAATCTGAGTATAATAAGAAATATGGTGAAAAGGCTCAGCCTGATACTTCTGACCTTGAAAATAAGATAAAGACTTCTAAAAATTCCACCGGTGTTATCGTTGACGGCATCGACAACTGCGCTATCAAGTTTGCACAGTGCTGTAATCCGCTTCCAGGTGACGAAATAGTCGGCTTTATCACGAGAGGTCACGGCATATCCGTGCATAAAAAGGATTGCGTGAACTATCTTTCGCAGAAAGATGATCCTGAAAATGCCGCTCGTTGGATAAATGTTAAGTGGGAAAGTTCTGAAAAGCATACTGGCTATTTCAAGTGTACTTTGGATATTGTTGCGGTTGACAGAATAGGTCTGCTGGCAGACGTTTCGTCAGCGCTTGCAATGATCAATATTTTTATCTATGAGTCAACCTCAAGGGAACTGAAAAACGGCAATGCAATGCTTTCCGTAACTGTCAGCATTGCAGGAATGGAACAGCTCAACAATGTTATAAACAAGCTTCAGAAAATAAAGAACGTTATTTCTGTTGAAAGAAGCGGTAAATAAGAAAGGACATATAATGAAAATATATAGGCTCAAACCATTGAGTGTTTGTGAAACGAACAGCTATATTGTTGCAAGCGAAGAAAATAACTGCGTTCTTATCGATGCACCTGCCGACCCCGATTATATTCTCGGTGAGATAGAGAGTCACGGTCTTACGCTTAAAAAGATCTTTCTTACCCACGGTCATTTTGACCATATCGGTGCTGTGGCTGACCTTGTAGACAGGACAGGCTGCGAGGTGTATATCCACATTATGGATAAGCCTAAGCTTACAGATGACGCAGGAATGCTTGCTAATCTTTTCAGAATAAGAGGACACAGAAATTACACAGGCAAGGTCAATGTGTTTACAGAGGACGATATACTAAAGCTTGACGAGCTTGAATTTGACGTATTGGAAACGCCGGGACATACAAGCGGTTCTGTTTGTTTCATATGCGGCATGAATATGTTTTCGGGAGATACCCTATTTTCAAGAAGTGTTGGCAGAACTGACATGCCTGATGGAAGCAGCCCAGCCCTCATGAAGTCGCTTATGAAAATAGCTGACCTTGGTGGAAATCTAACTGTTTATCCTGGTCACATGAATGTCACGACACTTGACGCTGAGAGAAAGTATAACCCATATCTCAGGCAGGCTGCGGAGGCTTTGAAATGACTCTGATATTCAGCGGCAACAATTATAAATATGAGCTTGAGGGAGTAATGAAGCTTTTTATCCCTGCAACGCTCTTTACCCACGTTTTTTCTGACAGCATAGATACAGAGGACGATTATGTGTTCGCTCAGAAAAAGGATAACGCTGACAATGTTTGTTTGAGCGTTAAGGTGAGATATGACGGCAAGACTTGCGAAAAAGAGGAGTTTGTGCATTTTGAAAGCGACATGGAACTTTCGCTTTCAAGACTTCTTTTTAAGGCAATGAGCGAGATAACAGGCATTGTGCCGAAATGGGGCGTTATAACGGGAATAAGACCTGTGAAGCGTGTGAATGATATGCTCAGTGAGGGCATGAACAAGGCGGAGATATTTAAAGCCATGGAGAGCAGATATCTTTGCAGCGAAGAAAAGTGCGATATTGCATACAAAACTGCTATAACCCAGAAGCCTGTCCTTGATGAGCTTGAAAAGGACAGCTTTAGTCTTTATGTGTCAGTGCCGTTTTGTCCCACAAGATGCTCCTACTGTTCTTTTGTTTCGCAATCTATCGAGGGCTGTATGAAGCTTATCCCTGAGTATGTGAACAAGCTGTGTGAGGAGATAGTTTATAATGCGAAGATAACGGAAAAGCTTGGTTTGAAGCTTGACACCGTATATTTTGGCGGCGGCACTCCTACCACGCTCACTGCTGCTCAGCTTGACAGAGTTATGAAAGTCATTGCAAACAGCTTTGATATGTCAACTGTCCGTGAATACACTGTTGAAGCGGGAAGACCTGACACCATAACTGAAGAAAAGCTGAAGGTGCTTAAAGCAAACGGCTGTGGCAGAGTATCTATAAATCCACAGACTTTGAATGACAGCGTTCTTGAGGCTATTGGTAGAAAGCACACAACTGCTCAGTTTTTTGATAGCTTTGACCTTGCAAGAAAAGTTGGTTTTGACTCTATAAATACTGATATAATCGCAGGTCTGCCAACAGACACAGTGGAGAGCTTTGAGAATACCATTGATAAGCTTATAGAGCTTGCTCCTGAGAATATCACTGTACACACACTTTCCATAAAGCGTGCGGCTAGGCTAAATCACAGCGGTGACAGGGAAGTGCTGAAAAATCCAGCCGATAAAATGGTAGAGTATGCCACAAAAAGACTTCTTGAAAGCGGCTATCTGCCTTATTATCTCTACAGACAGAAGAATATGCTTGAAAATCTTGAAAATATAGGCTGGACAAAGCAGGGTCACGAGAGTTTGTATAATATCTATATAATGGAAGAGGTTCAGACCATACTTGCAATGGGTGCAGGTGGCTCGACAAAGCTTGTTGACAAAGAGGGCGGACGTTTGGAGCGTGTGTTCAATTACAAATTTCCGCTGGAATACAATAAGCATTTTGAGCTTATGCTTAAGCGAAAAAATGAGATAGAGGAATTTTATGCTAAAGAAAAATGAGATTATCAGGCTTGAAATAAGCGGTATGACAAATGAGGGCAACGGAGTAGGAAAGCACGAGGGCATTGCTGTTTTCGTGCCTTTTACTGTTATTGGCGACGTTATCGAATGCAGGATAGTCAAGATCTGCAAAACGTATTGCTATGGCATTATCGAAAATATTGTAAGTGGTTCGGTTGAAAGAACGAAGAACGATTGCCCTGTTTATTCAAGGTGTGGCGGTTGTTGTTTTCGTCACATGAGCTATGAGGAAGAATGCCGTGTAAAAGAGCAGTTCATAAAGGATTCATTTGAGCGTATCGGTAAGCTTTATCCTGAATATGACAGCTTTGAGGGTTGTAAACAGCTTGTTGGCTATCGTAACAAGGCGCAGTACCCTGTAGCAGAGCAGGACGGCAGGGCAGTTTGCGGATTCTATTCAAGGCGTTCTCACCATGTATGCGATCACACCGATTGTGCATTACAGCCTGCCGTATTCAAGGCAATAGCCGATGAAATAATGGCATATGTGAACAAGCGTAAGATAAAGGCATACAACGAGGAAACGGGAAGCGGTCTGCTCAGGCATATTTATCTCAGGCGTGGCGAACACTCAGGTGAGATAATGGTCTGTCTTGTTATAACCGACCTTAAAAAGCGTGGCGTATTTGATGTGCTTGTGAGTGAGCTTTGCAAAAAATATGCTGATATAAAGAGTATAGTTTTCAATGAGAATAGCCGAAAGACCAACTGTATACTTGGACAGAAGCTTGTTACTGCGTATGGAAGCGACACGATACACGATACCATGTGTGGAAATGATATAGAGATATCACCGCTGTCATTTTATCAGGTAAATACAATTCAGGCGGAGCGGCTTTATGAAATTGCCGCAGATTATGCTCAGCTGACAGGAAAGGAAACTCTTCTTGATCTTTACTGCGGTGCAGGAACGATTGGTTTGTCAATGAGCAAAAAGGTGAAAAAGCTCATAGGTGTTGAGATAATACAATCTGCAATAGACAATGCAAAGCGAAATGCCGCAGCAAACAATCTCACAAATGCGGAATTTATATGTGGTGACGCAGGAAAGATAGCAGAGATACTTTACAGCCGTGGCGAGCGACCAGATGTGATAATAGCTGACCCTGCAAGAAAGGGCTGCACTAGGGACGCACTGGAGTACATGGCAAAAATGTCCCCTGACAGGATAGTTATGATATCCTGCAATCACGCTACTGCTGCTAGGGACTGTGCTGTGCTGGAAGAGTTGGGGTATAAGACGGTCAAGGTCAAGGGCGTGGATCTGTTTGGGAGGACGGGGCATGTGGAGACGGTCTGTTTGCTGTCAATGAAAGATAAATAAGAGCCAGAAAATGGCGTATTTCCGGGCTTTTTCGGAGGTTTGGATTTAAAGCCAGACTTTTTAAAAAGCTTGGTTTTCTTATATGGAAACATATCCACTGCAAAATATGTGTCAGCTTGTAACCTCGGATTAGATGTCACAATTTGAGACAGTGGATTAGATGTCAGGCATTTTGGGATGATTTTTGGAAAATGAAAAAGGGTGACAACCAATCCTGCAAGACTGACTCCTATTGAAATCGGTCAGGGAGTAACCTATAAAGAGGCAAAATTAACATTTCTTTGCAAAAGTTGTATCAGCATCAATTTTCCAAAGAGGATATTACAACTGAAGTTCAGGAGTATTATGCTTCCATGCCAAAAGTCTATCCCGATTTCAATGGAGGCTGGCAACCACATATTGTTTTTGTAGATGAAATTATAGAGGTTAGGGATGAGCGATAAATTGGAATTTAGAGGATGTGAATGAGCAGCATGAAGAAAATAAAAGAAGAAATTAATTTGAAAAAACTCCTTAGGCTGAAGAATACAGGCAGTATCTTTGTGATTGCGGGGCTTTTGACGATTTTTGTAATAGCGTCGTACACATTTATTCTGTTTGATTTGTTTTTTGGAAAGAAGAAGTAGGACAAGTGAAAATCAGAG
>NZ_LARF01000103.1:0-1402 GCF_000980385.1 Ruminococcus sp. N15.MGS-57 | reverse complement strand
ATTAAAGCGGTACGCGAGCTGGGTTCAGAACGTCGTGAGACAGTTCGGTCCCTATCTGTCGTGGGCGTAGGATATTTGCAAGGAGCTGTCCCTAGTACGAGAGGACCGGGATGGACGCACCTCTGGTGCACCAGTTGTCACGCCAGTGGCACAGCTGGGCAGCTATGTGCGGAACGGATAAACGCTGAAGGCATCTAAGCGTGAAGCCGCCCTTAAGATAAGATATCCCTTCTGTTTACAGAGTAAGACCCCTTGAAGACTACAAGGTTGATAGGCTCAAAGTGTAAGCACGGTGACGTGTTTAGCTAGCGAGTACTAATCGGTCGAGGGCTTAACCTTATTGGTTATGACTACTCCTTTTAACCAACAGCTTTTTCATTATTCAATTTTGAGGATTCGTTCCTCTTCACTTAGTCGGTGGCGTTTGAGTTGAGGTCACACCTGTTCCCATGCCGAACACAGTAGTTAAGCTCTTCTTCGCCGAAAATACTTGGATGGTAACGTCCCGGTAAGATAGGGTGCTGCCGACACCTTACTAAACAGAGAAGATAATATTCTTCTCTGTTTAGTCATATTCCTCCTTAGCTCAGTCGGTAGAGCATTCGGCTGTTAACCGAAGGGTCGTTGGTTCGAGTCCAACAGGGGGAGCCATACTTGTGCAATAAAATTGATGCACACCTCGAAAAGCTCGTATTTACGAGCTTTTTTTGCGTTTTGAGGGTGAAAATTTCAGGTGTAAAACCGTAGATCCTTTTTCGTAAAAAAGGATCTGAACCCTCAACAATTAAACATCGTCAAACAAAACGGCAGACTTTGAGTATATTATGCTCTAAGCCTGCCGTTTTTGTTGGTATCTCTTAAAATAGAGAAACCAATAGGATTGGCTTTTTGGCTTTTTAGAGCGGATACTCAGAATTCCTTAATGTAAACGACATGACTGTTGTTTATCCTAATGGAATAATTGATATTATTCCGTGGGAAAACGGAAATGTGGACAAGAAAAATATTCAAAGATTCTTAACGACTCTTTTAAAAGACGGCGAGTCTGAAACAATCAGTCTGAAACCCGGAGAAAGTATCGTCGGACATTATTCAGCAAGAAAAAAAAACACTTTCTTCTAATTTTGATGACTAAAAAAATATAACAAAGCATTACCATAGGAGCGGTAATCGGATTTCTGATCATAATTTTTCAGCATGGAAAACTGTGCGTCGGATTCCTATGAAAACAAGATTTTACATATCAGGAGGAAAAAATTGAAAAGAAGAATCATTTCAATTTTCATGTCTGTTATTGTCCCCATCAACATAATTGTTCCGGTCTACGCTTCGGCAGCAGATGTCGCTGATAACAATTCATCTGTCTATATAGGCAATGGTTATGTTGTTTATTATGATATTA
>NZ_LARF01000054.1:0-9716 GCF_000980385.1 Ruminococcus sp. N15.MGS-57 | reverse complement strand
CGTCAAAGTTCTTTGACTTGTACATACCAAGGATAGTTGTGAGCTTTTCGTGACCGAAAGCCTCTTCTGGAGCTGTGCTTGTAGCCTCGCCGATGAGTACCTTTGTATCCTCTGGAACTTCAAAGCCAGCCATCTTAGCGATAGTTACAGGACGCTGACCAACGATCTTAGCATTAAGAGCACCGTTGATAAGCATTGTCTTTCTTATCTTGTCAGCCTCTTCATCGTTAAGGAAGTAGCAACCTCTCTTGATGAATTCCTTCTTAACATCGTTGTAAACTGTCTTATCAGCGATAACTGTCTGCTCTGTAGCACAGATCATACCGTTATCAAATGTCTTAGAATGAATGATAGAGTTTACAGCGTTTACGATATCAGCAGAAGAATCGATGATAGCTGATGCGTTACCGGCGCCAACACCGAGAGCTGGTGTACCAGATGAGTAAGCAGCCTTTACCATTCCAGGACCGCCTGTAGCGAGGATTGTGTCAGACTCTCTCATTATCATATTTGTGAGTTCAAGAGAAGGAACATCGATCCAACCGATGATACCCTTTGGAGCACCTGCTGCAACAGCTGCATCATAAACGATCTTAGCAGCAGCGATAGTTGACTTCTTTGCTCTTGGGTGTGGTGAGATTATGATACCATTTCTTGTCTTAAGACAGATAAGTGTCTTGAATATAGCAGTAGAAGTTGGGTTTGTTGTTGGGATAACAGCAGCGATAAGACCGATAGGCTCGTAAATTCTCATTGTGCCGTAAGCCTTATTTTCCTCAAAAACACCACAAGTCTGAACATTCTTGTACTTATTGTAGATGTGCTCAGCAGCATAGTTGTTCTTGATAACCTTGTCTTCAACGATACCCATGCCTGTTTCCTCAACAGCCATCTTTGCAAGTGGGATTCTTGCCTTGTTAGCAGCGATAGCAGCAGCCTTGAAAATCTTATCTACCTGCTCCTGTGTGTAGGTAGCGAAGATAGCCTGTGCAGCTCTTACTTCAGCGATCTTAGCAGTCAAAGCTTCCTCTGTATCGACGATGCCGACTGTTTTAGCTTCACTCTTTGCCATAAAATAAACCTCCAATAAATTAATTATTGTTTTTACTCTTGATAACTCCCGTAGGGGTTTTATCTTAACTATATTATATACGATTGTTATTTTTTTGTCAATCTTATAAAGTTACAGCTTTTTTGATATTTTACGTCGTTTTATTATGCAATATACATAAATATTGAACATTGTTTTATGATAGATTAACAATTCATGACCGTCAAATTGCACAAAAGAAATCAGATTGATAAAAAATTATCATTTATGCTGTCTGGAAAAAGATTAATAAATATAAGATAAAAACTAAACAAAAATAAAACAGTTGTGAAAATAACGAAAAAGTGCTTGACATTTAGAAAATCTGTAGTATAATATAGACATAACAGAGATACATAGAAAGCACGGAGATGTAAAGGTAATTTTACACAATAAGGCTGTTGAAAAATTGATGTATACTCTGAAACTCGACTTAATACCATATTTTAAAATAAAAGGAGATATGACTTATGAAACTTGATAACTTTGTAGCATCCAGCGACATCTATGATGTTTATGAATCTGATGGAATGGCAGTGAGGATCTATAAGAAGCCTGAATACAAGGAAAAGTGTCTGTATGCGGCTCTTACACACGCAAGAGTTGAAACAACACTTGGCAATTCCTTTATAAAGATGCCTGTTCTTCACGAGGTTTCCGTTATCGACGGCAAATGGGCTATAACAATGGACTTTATAAAAGGTAAGACTCTTCAGCAGCTTATGGACGAAAATCCAGACAAGAAAGACACGTATCTTAACCAGTTTATCGACATTCAGTGCGAGATACACGCTCAGTATATGCCACTTCTTTCAAAGCTGAAAGATAAGATGGCAAGACAGATCAAGACTCTTGGTCAGATCGACGAGATAAAGAAGTATGAGCTTCTCACAAGACTTGATTCAATGCCAAAGCACATCAAGCTTTGCCATGGTAACTTTGAGCCAAAGAACGTTATCATCAATGACGAAGGTACTTATGTTATCAATTGGGGTTCTGCTAGACAAGGCAATGCTTCTGCTGACGTTGCAAGAACATACCTGCTGTTCTGCCTTAATAATCCTGATCTTGCTGAGGCTTATCTTGATAAGTATTGCGTAAAGAGCGGAACATCTAAGCAGTATGTACAGGCTTGGTTGCCGATCGTTGCAGCAGCACAGCTCATTAAGGGCAAACCAGAGGAGAAGGATCTGCTCATGAAGTGGATCGACGTTGTAGATTACGATTAGTCTTTTCGTCAGGTTGTAACAAATTTGTAACCTCTTATTGTGCAAATAGCTAAAAAATGATTTATCCCGATTATGAGTTTCGTCATAATCGGGATATTTTGTTACAATTCTTTATAATCCCTTTACAGAGTAATTTTCATGTGATATAATGTGAAACTGTTGAAATATGACATAATGATTTAGGACTACAGAGGTTATTCGGAGGATCAATATGAAAAAGCTAATGATAGCTGTTGCTATAGTTTGCACTATGTTTGCTTTGCCGGCTTGTGGAAAAAATGCCGATAATAAAACAGAAAATAATGTTAATCTTACAAATAATGACGTAACGACAGCTCAGACAGAGGTTACTGATGAAGTGCCAGACGAAACTACTTCACTCCCTGACAGAAGCACTCTTGAAAAGATACCAGATGAGGCTGTTGATTCGTTTAATCAGGTCGTAGATGTCTGCAAGGAGATATATCCTTTGGCAGAAAAAACCAAAAGGCTTTATGGTTATACAGGCACTAAGACTGTGAACAAAAAGAATTGTTACATTTTTGTTATATATGATAAAAATGACGATGTGTTGACAAAGGTGGCAACTGTCGCTGCCGAGGTCGCATCAGATAAGCTTTACGTTCTTGATGATGAAACAGGAAGTGCCGAAAAAATCAATACCGAGGATGTTAAAACTCAATCTACAGAGTCATGGGCAGATCAAGTAACTGAGTCTTTTGCTGAGTACTATCAGAGCAAAGAGGTTAACGACCATCTTGCTGCAGTTGTTGAAACAGCCGCGGTTAAAACAGTTCGCTAATACTTTATATAAAAAAATCACACCAGAAAATTTTCTGGTGTGATTTTTTTATTCGATCTCTTCGCTGTTGTCAGTATCAGTGCTTGTGATGATATTTGTTGCATATGTAAGTGTAAGCAGGCTGTCACCCAAATGGACATTTTCCACAACTATGTTTTCATAGTCGATGCTAAGATCATAATGTGAAAAATTCCAGAACGCTTTCAGACCAAGATTTACAAGCTGGTCTGCAATAGCCTGAGTGTTTGCCTTCGGTATACAAAGCACAGCTACAACAGGGGAGTTTGCTTCGCAAAAGCTTTCTATATCATTAGTGTGACGAATCGGTATGTTTCCTACCACTTCACCAGTGAGCTTAGGGTTTATATCAAATATGCCAATGAGATTGCAGCCCCTTGTTTCAAAGTTAATATGTGTGGCGATAGCTTTACCGAGGTTTCCTGCACCGATAAGTATGGTCTTGAAATGTTTGTCTACTCCGAGTATCTTGCCTATTTCCATTCTAAGCTCGTCAACGTGATAGCCATATCCCTGCTGACCGAATCCGCCAAAGCAGTTAAGGTCTTGTCTTATTTGTGAAGCCGTGAGCTTCATTCTCTCAGAAAGCTCCCTTGAAGATATTCTTTCAAGTCCTTCTTTTTGAAGCTCACCTAAAAATCTATAATAACGTGGCAGTCGTTTTATTACTGATGCGGATATCGAACCGTCTTTAGACATATATTTACACTTTCCTTTACTAATAAACATGATTGATAAATAAATAACAATATCATATAATATAATAGCACTAATCTTTTCTTTTGTCAAGGACTTGTAAACTCTCTGCGGTCTTAAAAAAAGCAGCCTCGTTTTACAGAAGCTGCCTTATGTACATTAATTTTATTCTAGATCTTTTTTCTTTACAGAAGCAACACAGAAGTCGATGCGTTCTTCATCATCTTCTTCATTTCCTGAACCTGTGAGAGGAACTCTTTTTGTTGGATCGATCCCGTCAACGGCTGTAACAAGCCCTGTGCCCTCGCCAATAGAAGCACCCAGTACTCTGAACTTTGTAATGTCGATAGGCTCGATAGAGGTCTCAACAGGCTTTTCAAGCTGTGGTATCCACTCGTATGGTACACGATAAGCTCTGTAGATCATGTTGCTTTTGAATGTTCCAGCAAAATTCTTGAAATAAGGGTTTACAAATTCCCAAACTATTTCATGGTCAGGTGTGACCTCAAGAAGATGTCCATCTGAACCTTCCGTAATAAGAGTGTTTCCGTTCGGAAGTCGCTGTGCAGAGCTGATGTATGAGCTATAGAACTTAGAAGCGTCAGTAAAAAGCAGATTTCCTGCTTCAAGGGGAGTGTACTGCCATGTTATTTCAAGTGTAACAGGATTGAATTGAAGAACTCTTGAGTAATCTCTGTGTGCATTGTTCACGCCTGTGAGGGAAGCAGGGTTAGGTGTGCCGTAGCCACCCTCGCCACCGTTATCGAATACCAACAGGTCGCCCTCTCCAGGAAGTCCCTTTGGTATCATGTGCAGGTGGTGCTGACCAATTATCCAGCCAAGCTTCTTTGTGGCTTCGCTTTCGTTGAAGTTAGGACCTACACGCCATACTATCTTACCTGTTGATTTCTCGATAATTCCGAGTATGTTTGAGTTTCTTGCGTCAAATATGATATTGTCTGGGTGGAAGCGTTTGTCGCCTGCGTCATACCACTTATTTTCGCCAAGGGTAGAGAAGTTGTTTATGTGCATCCAATCTCCACCTGCCTCACCGTGAAGACCAGGGTTTCTGAACAATGCGTTCTTTGCGGCCTCGTCAAAGCCAAGCTCATCAAAGTGGTCGCTTGCACGCCAGCTCCAAATTATATTGCCTTCCCAATCCACTTCGATGATCTTATCGTCGATAAGTCTTTTGTCTGAAATATCGTGGTTGTAGAGGTTCTCGTGAGTAAGGATAAGTGTATTGCCACTGTCTGTCTTTGGCTCACCATTTGGATAATAGTAACCCACAGTGCTGCCCTCACGCTGAAAATCATGGTGCTGTCTAGCCATATAGACCGGTTCTTTACCAGGGTCGGCAACAAGTTCAGTTTTGTCGAATTTCCATACGATATGACCGTCCCAGTCTACCTGAACAAGATCAAGTTGATCCTGATATGCATATTTACCTCCTCTTGCTCCTGTTGTGCCCATTACATATCCGCCTGGGAGTATTTTGTTAGGAAATCCTCCCAGTCCAGCCCAAAGCTTAACTTCATTGCCATTCATATCTATGAGCAGAGCACCTTTAGCGGACGGGAAGATCGTATAACCGCTGTAGGCTTTTTCTTTGTTGTATATTGTAACTCCTGTTGGATAAATGCTTGGATAACCCATATCTGATTCCTCCTTGTTTATTTGTCTGCTTTTGTCAGGTCTGCCGTAACGTTATCTGAAAATGCTTTTTTTGCTGAGTCTGGATAATAAAAATCCCTTATGTTGTAACTGTTTGGATATTTACCATTCTCATACGCCCACTTATTTATTTCATCAAGATGAGATGCAGCTTCCTCAGAAAGTCCCAGTTTAATACTGTACTGTTCCCAGTTTGTTTTGAAATCATCTGGTTCGATTCCATATTTCTTTGATATTTTTTCAGCCGACTCATCTAAGTTGTCATTTATGTATTTAACGCTTTCATCAAGTGCTTTAAGATAGTTCGTAAGAGTTTCAGTATTGTTCTTTGCAAAGTCGCTTGATGTTATAAGATAAGCAGATACGTTTATCCCTATATCTTTTGCAGATGCGATCTGAGTCCAGCCCTCTGCTTCATATTTTTTTATAGCTGAGCCTGTAACGATAGCGGCTGATGCCTCACCGTTATGTGCAACTGCTATCTGAGTTGATATGGAATCTGTGTTGACGTTTTTCTGCTTTGACGGGTCAAGTCCTAAATAAGTCTGAGCCTGCCAGTTGAAGTATTCTGAAACTGTTCCAATAGAAGTTATCCATCCTTCACTTTCATCTAAAGCATCAAGATCATCTTTGTATTTTGGTGCAACAAAAAGGCCACCATTATATGAAACGCTAGAACTTAGATCTGAAAAAATCACAAGATTAGTGTTATCGAGAGTATTTCCAATTCTGTTTACAGCAGCAAAATCTGCAAGCAGTCCTGTATCTGCTGTGCCTGTTGCAATAGCGTCAACTGTGTTAATGCCGGCAGCGTATTCTGATGTTTCGAGAGATATACCATATTTCTCAAATATTCCTTGCTCCATACCGATATAGTCGGCATACTGATCTGGCTGACCTGTCATGTTCGCAACTCTCAAAACGCTAAGCTCTTTACCGTCTTTGGTAACCTTCTTTGCGGTTTTTCCGCTTGATGAACTACCGCATGATGCAAGAAGAGTTACTGTCAATGCTGTCGATGCTATTATTGCGATTATCTTTTTTATGTTCATTTTTAAATCTCTCCTGTTAAATTAATTATTTTACGTCAAAGTGTTTAAGTTTTTTCTTGCCAATAAACTGCAGGATCCTGTCAGCAGCAAAGCCAATCACAGCAAGTGTGACGATTCCTGCAAAAGCCCAGCTTGTTTTGTAATAAAGCTTCGAGCTGTTTATAAGATAACCAAGGCCATCACTGCCGACCAGCATTTCAGCTGCCACAACACAGATGATAGCTGAGCTAAGTCCTAGTCTTATTCCAGTGTAGATATTAGATACCGCTGATGGTACAACTACTGTGAAAAAAACTCTTGCTTTTTTTGCCCCCATGCAGGAAGCTGCTTCCACGAGCTGCTTATCAGTTGAAGCCACACCCGCTATAGTGTTTACGAACATAGGGAAGAATGATGCGTAGAAAATAAGTGCTACTTTTGATTCTTCGCCTACTCCGAACCACATTAGAAAGAGTGTCGTCAATGCAATAGCAGGCACAAATCTGAAAAAGCTAAGTATAGGTTCAACGAGCCAGCGTACAGGTCTGAAATTTCCTACAATAAGACCCATAGGAACAGCAAAAATTATTGAAAGTAGCCAGCCTTTTATTACTCTTCCGACGCTTGCAACAATGTCACTCCAAAGAGTTCCGTCTTTGATAAGTTCCTCCATGCTGTCGATCGTTTCCTTTGGGCTTGGAAGAAAATATTCATCATATTTCAAAGATCCTATTCCCCAAAGGGCAATTATTGCTACCCATGATATGATGCCACATTTTAGTATCTTCTGTATAGCAGAGGACTTTATTTTATTATTTTTCATTTTAATGTCCTCCTTATTAAATATAGTACAGCTCTGAGTCATCAAGAGCTTTGTTTACGAGAATATTTGTCGTGTTTTCATCAATAGTGTAAAGCTTCTTGATAAGTACTTTTACCTTATCACCTTTTTTCAGACGGGAAGCGTTCAGCGGATATCTGCCTGTTACTGAGATACCGTCTATGGAAGCTTTAACCTCAAAGGCGTTTCCTCTGAATGAAACTTCTTCCACAACGGCATCCTCCATTGAGCTTTCAAACTGATGATACTCGCTGTCTTCAAATTTGTTTATCTCGATAAACTCAGGTCTGATTATAGCTGAAGTCTTGCCCTCTGCTGTTTCAAAGCCTTTGAGCTTGCTGTAGTCCTCGATAACTGCGGACTGACCGATAAACTGAGCAACAAAAGGAGTTTTAGGTTCAAGGTATATCTCAACTGGATTGCCTATCTGCTCAACTCTGCCTTTGTTTGTGATAACAATTTCGTCTGCGACCTCTATTGCTTCGTCCTGATCGTGTGTAACGAAAATGCTAGTTATGCCTATTTTATCAATTGTATCACGAAGCCATGTTCTCAGTTCTTTTCTTACCTTTGCGTCGATAGCTGCAAAAGGTTCGTCAAGTAGAAGGAGTTCAGGCTGAGGTGCTAGTGCTCTTGCAAGAGCGATACGCTGCCTTTGACCTCCGCTGAGCTGGTCAGGATAACGCTTGCCAACGTCAGGCAAGCCAACAAGTTCAAGAAGCTCAGCCACACGTTGTTTGATAAACTTCTTATCTTTTTTCTGAACCTTCAGACCATAAGCTATATTATCGTAAACTGTCATAAAAGGGAAGAGCGCATAGCTTTGAAAAACAAATCCGATACCTCTTTCATTTGATGGAAGTTTGTTGACATTTTTACCATCTATAATAATATCGCCGCTATCCTGTTTTTCCAAACCTGCAAGCATACGCAGGATAGTTGTTTTACCGCTGCCGCTCGGTCCAAGCAGACCGATAAGCTTTCCCTTTTCAATACCGAAACTTACGTTATCCGAAGCTTTAAAATCGCCAAAGCTTTTATTAATGTTTTTTAATTCTATATACATAGCTGACAACTCCAATTAAGATATATTACTGTGATAGTTCCAGTGTCAACATCGCTGCATTCGCTTATTAATCTTTGACAATTTAAGCTCCTCACTTTCAATTCATATCAAGTCGATATGATTAGTATGCTTTTATTATACATGATTTTATGGAAATGTCAATAGTTATAAATGATTTTTGTGAAATCATACATATATGATAGGAATACTTTATTATTGTTGTACATTTTATTCATAACTAACATATGTGAGAAATATGATATACAGAAATGTTTGATAATACTCTTGACAAAGTGCGTAAATAGTGATATAATCACTGTATTCATAGTAAAACTATATGAATAATATAATATATATTGGAGGAAATAAAAAAATGCTTACTGAACTGACAAACCAGAATTACAACGAGCTGATATCAGCAGACAAACCGCTTGTTATAGAATTTTACTCACCTACCTGTGTTCACTGTAAAAGAACAGAGGCAGGGCTTAACGAAGCTGCAGAGGAGCTTGGAAAAACCGCTATCATAGCTAAGTGTGATATCACCTCTCAGCCAGATCTTGCGAAGAGATATGACGTTACAGCACTGCCAACACTCCTTTTTATAAAGAACGGTGATATCAAAAACAAGCTTGAGGGTTTTACACACAAGCTGATAATTCTTGACAATATTAAGAGATTATAAAAAAATCAGTCCGATGTTTTGAGCATCGGGCATTTTTTTGAGCAAAAGGTCTTGACAAAGTAGGGAGTTTATGATAAAATAATAATGTTGTTTTGTATGCGGGTGTGGCGGAATTGGCAGACGCGATAGATTTAGGTTCTATTGGCAACACCGTGCAGGTTCAAGTCCTGTCACCCGCACCATACTTGTGCAATAAAATAGATGCACACCTCGAAAAGCTCGTATTTACGAGCTTTTTTTGCGTTTTGAGGGTAAAAATTTCAGGTGTAAAACCGTGGATGCTTTTCACCGGTTTTCACCAAAAAGGAAGTCGAACCCTACACAACAAAAAAATATCGAACATATGGATGATATCGGCACTGTGCATTGCGTCTTTGATAACGGCAGAACGCTCGGAGTTATCCCTGGTGTGGACGATTTCCATATCGTAAGTGAAGATAGTGAGTCAACAGAAGATGAAGAAATGAATATATCAATGTGACGGTCTAGTTTTGAAAAAAGCTTGACCGTTTTTTTGTTGGAAAAATCGGAAACCTGCTAAGAAAAATCAATAGGCAAAATGAACAAAGTTGAGAAAAGAAGCA
>NZ_LARF01000171.1:0-232 GCF_000980385.1 Ruminococcus sp. N15.MGS-57 | reverse complement strand
GAGAGCATCTGCCTTACAAGCAGAGGGTCACAGGTTCGAGCCCTGTAGGTCCCATCCTTTTAAAGGATATCAATCAATATGGCGAGGTGGCTCAACTGGCTAGAGCGTCCGGTTCATACCCGGGAGGTTGAGAGTTCGAGTCTCTCCCTCGCTACTTTACTTCAACAGAAGTGACACGGGATCTTAGCTCAGCTGGGAGAGCATCTGCCTTACAAGCAGAGGGTCACAGGTT